>NZ_JBLYZK010000026.1:0-43237 GCF_048551395.1 Acinetobacter sp. TY1 | reverse complement strand
CTGTGCTTGACTCTTGTGGTTAAAAACAGGACATTTTAAATGGTTTATCGCATAGACATTTTAATTGGTGAATAACAACTTGAACTTTATCTATAAGCATCAATATTTTATATGAAACCATGATAGGGTTCAGCGCACTATCATGGTTTCTTTGTAAGGCATGTCAGCTTATCAAGCCACTTTGTATATGCTTCAGTCTGCTGCGGTATGTACTCATAATAATCATATGTGCCTTGTTCACCAGGCATTACATGACCGATCATCAATTCTGCAACATCTCGTGAAGTGAATGCACTAAAATTTGTCCTAGCTGTTCTTCGAAGGTCGTGTAGAGTCCAATGCTTCATATGATAATCGTGATGTCTGCGTAATCTTTCCATAACATTCGCTGGCAGGGCAATAGAGGCTCCATTACCCATAGGTGTATCAGCATTATCATTTGTCAGAAAGTATTCACTATTATTATGTTCCATTGCCTCAATAATTAAATCTTCCATTTCAGGGAGAATCGGACGAATTATTTCACGGCCAGTTTTTTTACCAACTTTATTATTTTCAACAGGAACAATCCAAACTTTCTTTTTGAGGTCAAAATCTTGCTTCTTGGCTTTACGCAGTTCTCCATTTCGACATCCGAACATCAAACAGAGTTTTAAAAATATTTTATTTTTCGGCAATATTTTTGATTCATCAATAGCCATCAAAACCATTGTTATTTCTTCATCATCTAATATTCGATTAACTCTATTCTTTTCAATTCCTAAGTCTTCTTTGGCGTAAATATCAGATAGGGCATTCACTATAAGCAGTTCACGCTTCTTAGCCCACTTCAGAACCTGCTTAGCATTGGTAAGTATACGCTCAGCAATAGACGGTTTTTCTTCTGCTAATTCTTCTAAGACAGCAAGCCATTGTTGTAGGGTGATCCGGTCAATTGGTAAATCACCAATTTTAGGAAAAACATGCAATTCAAATGAAGTTCTTATATCTGCAGCAGATGATTTCTTTTTTACACAATAGCTTTCATACCAATCATCAAAAACTTCTTTTAGTGTAGAAGCATTAATATATTTTTGTTGCTGTACTCTAATTTCTATTTTGGGGTTTTGCCCTTTATCTAGCAGCGAACGCATTTCATTGGCTTTGATTCTGGCATCTTTTAGCGATAGGTGAGGGTATGTACCTAAATCTAATCTCTCTGCTTTACCTGCAAATCGGTAACGTAATTGAAAAACAATTTTGCCTTTAGGTGAAATACGAACACTCATAGAGTCCCGATCTGCAACCTCTTCAGTTTTATCCCGGACTTTACCATTATTGTTTTTTAGCCACGCATCAGTGAGAGACATATAGCACCTGTGTACATAATTTTAAAAGACAAACAAAAGCTACGGATATGTACACAAGTGTGTACAAAATCAACGTGGCTTATTGTGTCTTAATATGTCTTGGTGTGTCTATATTAAAAGCAGTTAAAGTTAAGATAATAAAGGATTATATGGCTAATCATGTCTTAACTTGTCGTAGAGTGTCACAATAGCACCAATCCTTTTGAACGATTAATGCCATAGTTGTTCCATAAGAGCTTTGACCCTGATGTCACCATCGAGGGTCAGTTACACAAAAGGTAAAGGTGAAGTATTATTTTGCTTCAAGCCAAGCTGACAGATCAGCCATCACAGGAGCAAACTTCTCGTTAAGTGGCGCGCCACCTTGTGCTAGATCAGGTTTACCACCACCTTTACCACCAAGCTCAGAGGTTAAGTGTTTGATGATGTCACCTGCTTTTAGAGTCGCTGTAAAGTCTTTTGCAACTGATGCGATTAAGCTGACTTTGTCATCTTCCACACCTGCAAGGACAATGACAGCATTGTCTAATTTTGATTTTACACCGTCATGTAGATTACGAAGTGACTTCGCATCCATGTTTTGTACGGTTGTAATTAATGTTGTACGTCCTGCAATTTGTTGAACTTGGTTCAATAATTCAGCTGCTTGGAAGCTCGCCAATTTTTGATTGAGTTGCTCAATTTGTTTTTGCAAGCTTGATGCAGTTGCAGATAAAGCTTCAACTTTCTCTACAGTTTGATCTTTTTGTGCTTTCAATAGTTCATTGATGCTATGAATATCACGATCAGCTTTTTGTACAGTTTCAATCGCTTTCGTACCTGTCACAGCTTCAATACGACGTACACCCGCAGCTACGCCACCTTCAGATGTAATTTTGAATAGACCAATATCACCAGTACGTTTTACGTGAATACCACCACAAAGCTCGATTGAGAAGTTTTTCTCGTCTTGTGTTGTACCCATAGACAGTACACGAACTTCATCGCCATACTTTTCACCGAACAACATCATTGCACCTTTTGCTTTCGCGGCTTCGATGTCTAGAATTTCAGTTGAAACTGCTGTATTGGCAATAACTTCACGGTTAACAATACGTTCAATTTCTTGCAATTGTTCAAATGACACAGGTTGGTCATTGGCAAAGTCGAAACGTAAAATTTCTGAAGCAACCAAAGAACCTTTTTGCTGAACATGTTCACCAAGCACTTGACGTAGTGCTGCATGCAATAAATGTGTTGCAGAGTGGTTACGTGCAGTTGCAGTTCGAAGATCAGCTTTAACAATTGCTTCAACAGATTGAGTTGCTTTTAGGCTACCAACAGTTACGATCCCTTGGTGCACAAAAGCACCACCAGATTTTTTGGTATCTTGAACTTCAAAAATACCCGTATCATTTTTAAATAGACCTGTGTCACCGACTTGACCACCGCTTTCTGCATAGAAAGGGGTTTGGTTCAGTACAATAAGCGCTTCGTCACCTTCAACTACTTCATCAACTTGCTCACCATCTTTGTAAATGGCAATAATTTGACCTTGACCTTGAGTTGCATCATAGCCATCAAATTGAGTTTCGCCTTCAACTTTAACAATGGCGTTATAGTCGACTGCGAATTTACCCGCATCACGTGCACGTTGACGTTGAGCTGCCATTTCAACTTCAAAGCCAGCTTCATCGATCGTTAAATCACGTTCACGAGCAATATCGGCAGTTAAATCAGCAGGGAAGCCGTAAGTGTCGTAAAGTTTAAAGACAACTTCACCTGGAATCACTTTTTCTTTTAGATTTGCCAATTCACCTTCAAGCAATTTCAAACCTTGTTCTAAAGTTTTTGCAAATTGTTCTTCTTCTTTCAGTAATTGTGCTTCGATACGTACTTTTTGTGCTTCAAGTTCAGGATAAGCTTGACCCATTACAGCAATTAAAGGCTGTAACATTTTATGGAAGAATGAGCCTGTAGCGCCGAGTTTATTGCCGTGACGTACTGCACGACGAATAATACGACGCAACACATAACCACGACCTTCATTTGAAGGATTCACGCCATCTGCAATTAAGAAACAGCAAGAACGCGCATGATCGGCTACGACTTTTAGAGATGCAGGATATTGTACAGGTGTGTTTTTCTCAGTAGCTTCAGCTTCAAGTGCAGTCGTATCTAAACCAATGATTTCTGCTGCTGATTTCAATAAGTCTTGGAATAGATCGATTTCATAGTTTGAATTTACATGTTGTAAAACTGCAGAAATACGCTCCAAGCCCATACCTGTATCAACCGATGGTGCAGGAAGTGCGTGAAGTACGCCGTCTGCTGTACGGTTGAATTGCATGAAGACGTTGTTCCAGATTTCAATGAAACGATCGCCATCTTCTTCAGGTGTGCCTGGTAAGCCACCCCAAATATGATCGCCATGGTCAAAGAAAATTTCAGAACAAGGACCACAAGGACCTGTATCACCCATTGCCCAGAAGTTATCTGAAGCGTATTGACCGCCTTTATTATCACCAATACGAATTATACGGTCGGCATCTAGCCCAATTTCTTTGTTCCAAATATCAAAGGCTTCGTCATCGGTATGGTAAACAGTGGCATATAGTTTATCTTTAGGAAGTGCTAACCATTGTTCGCCAGTGAGGAAATCCCAAGCAAATTTGATCGCATCACGCTTGAAATAATCACCAAATGAAAAGTTACCCAACATTTCAAAGAATGTATGGTGACGTGCTGTGTAACCGACATTGTCTAAGTCGTTATGTTTTCCGCCTGCACGAACACATTTTTGTGAACTTGTTGCACGAACATAGTCACGCTTTTCAAGACCTAAGAAACAGTCTTTAAACTGATTCATACCGGCATTGGTGAAAAGCAGAGTAGGGTCATTGGCAGGTACTAGTGAACTTGACGCGACACGTGTATGTCCTTGCGATTCAAAGTAGCGCAAAAATGCTTCACGTATTTCAGCAGTTGTCATAAAACGAGTACTCACAACCAAGTCACTCCTTAATTTTTCATATTGGCTAAAAATGCACAGGGCAAGTCTGATTTGTATGCTTATTCTGTACACGGGCTTAATTTTTTAAAACGCCAAAGTATAACGGAAAAACACAGTTGTACCAATGATTTTCAAGTGAATCGCAGGTTTTTCTCTGTAAAAGCGAAGGGGGAAAATTTAGGGGGTATCACTTTATAAAAAATTAGATTTATGGGGAATATTTAGTGTGTCATTAACGTTCATAAAGTACGGTTGTGTGCTTTTTATTGCTTTTTATTGCTTTTTTACACGTTCTTTACATGTTTTAAGGGGGTAACCATGTGAAGTTTTATTTTCTTTTAAGTTGATGCCCTGTAAACCATAACGGATTCTGTACTTGTAGAGCCTATCGAATTAGATCGTGCAGGTACCACGCTTGCTAAAATGATGTTAATTGATATTCATGATGCGTTTTCGGGTCAGGTTTAATCAAATATTAATATTAAAGGTTTAGCTTCCGAAAGTTATGCGAAGACAGTGCTCAATCGTAACCAGGCTGTCGGTAAAGTTAATTAAGCTATTTTAAATGTGAATGATGGTTCTGTAGCGTATGGTCATCCATTTGGTGTAACTGGAGCGCGTGTCATTAGTCGAAGATTGTACGAGCTTCAACAACAGCATATGCCACTGGTGGTACTGGCGTGGCAATGGTTTTAGAGGTAGATTAAATCTTTTAATTGAATTTAAGTTTGTGAATGAAAATATAACTAAGAATGAATGCTTCTATTTTAATTTTATTCCTTATCTTTATGTGAAATAGAGTTTTGGATGGTGATGAGTTTTAATTTTTGGCTATGCTGAGAAGTCATTTTGTCAGCATTAAAAAGAGACTGTTTCTAATATCGATAGTGTTGTCATTATTGAATATGGAGCAGTTCTAATTGAAATGCTGAATTATTTATTTGATTGATGTGTAAATTATCACAGTAATTTGTTCAAATCCTATAACATATAGCCTTGAACGGCTTGTGCTGTAAAAGGGAACTCAGATGCAACGTGTGGCAATTAATGGTTTTGGGCGAATCGGACGGAATGTCCTGCGTGCGTGGTTTGAAAATCCAAAACCGTTCCATTTTGAAATTGTTGCAATAAATGATGTTGCAGATGTAGAAACTTTAGTTCACTTGTTTAAATATGACACCACGCATGGACGTTTTGATGGTGTCGTTAATATTTTACAAGAAGGTGAAGATATCTTTTTATGTATTGATGCCCGTCAGTGCAAATTGAAAGTTCAAGTTTTACAGCAAGCTGATCCTGAACAACTACCATGGCAAATGCTCAATATTGACTTGGTTCTAGAATGTAGTGGTTTATTTCGCTCACGTGCTGCGGCAACGCGCCATATTACTGCGGGTGCAAAGCGGGTCATTATTGGGGCTGCACCTTTTGATACTGTAGATGCAGCGATTGTGTATGGTGTGAATCACCATGATGTGAAGCCAACGGATCAGATTATTTCAGGCGTTTCTTGTACTACACAGGCTTTAGTGCCATTGGTTAAAATTATTGATGATGCCTTTGGTATAGATACAGCTATGATGACGGAGATTCATGCAGTTACGGCAGATCAGTGCGTACTTGATCACGCACACCGTGATTTACGTCGAGCGCGTGCAGCAGGGCATAACATTATTCCAACAACGTCATCGGCTTTGGGGGCTTTAAAGCAAGTCATGCCAAAGATGGAGGATCGCATCGATGGTTATTCAATTCGTGTGCCGACCATCAATGTTGCAGCAATTGATTTAACCTTTATTGCACAGTCAGCTATTAGTACTCAAGCCATTAATGACAAAATGATTGCAGCAGCCCAATATGACTATGCTGAAATAATGTCGGTGACCAATGAATATTTGGTGTCGAGCGATTTTAATCATTCACCTTATTCGTTGGTGGTCGATTTGACCCAAACAATGGTGGTAGGTCGTCAAGCAAAAGTTTATGCTTGGTATGACAATGAATGGGGTTATGCAAATCGGTTACTTGATTTGTCAGAATCCTTTTATTTTTCATAAAAATAATAGATCGAAAGCTTAAGTTGAAAGCATTAAAATTTTTAAGGGGGATGAGTAGATGAATTCAATCTTACTGGGGATGTTGTTACTGTATTTAGCAATTGCGTTATTGGTTTGGCAACTGACGAAAATTAAAAAAGACTTCATTGCATCACAAATAGAAGTGAGTGATTTAAAAAATAGGGTCAAAGCACAAGAAGATCATCTCAAAGCGACTTTGAATATTATGCAAGATTTGGCAAAAAAAATGCAGGTTCAACAAGAAGCAATGGATGTGAACATAGCACGCTTAACTCAAGTGGAAATTCAGAATGCTGAACTTGTTGGTGTTTTGACACGATCTATTCAACATGCGGTTGATGTTAAAAATGGTGTGAGTGATAAATAAAACTATATCAAATGAAGCTCGGTTTTATCTGATTGGAATTAAAATCAATGATATAAAAATGTCTACAGGCATAAATGAAAGCATTGGATTAATTTCAAATGAAATAGAAAGTATAGGTCAATGACTATACTTTCTATTTTAATAGATTAGCCTTCTTCTCGGTTTAGAAAGCCTTCTTTAATTTTTTCTGGCATTTCAGCATGCCACCATGCATAGATAGAGGTCTTGATTTCTTCATCTTCATCAGGATCATTAAAAGGTTCATCATCTTCACGAACTAACTCGTCATCTTCAAATTTGAACCAAAACTCCCAAGGATCATCATCACCGCAGCCCCATGCTTGAGCATGTATCTCGGGTACAAGTGCTTTTAAAAAAAGTAGAATGGCTTCAATAAACTCATCACCTGCTGAACCGTGAACAAAATGAGCAACAGAATAGCCTGCAGTCGAGTGTATGGATTCAGGTCCTAAATCAAAGTCGATCTGATCAACAATATCGGTGATATCTTCAGCAAGTGCTTGCCCATCCTCAGGGTTGAGTTCAACGGCAAATGAGATAAATTTTTCTCGATCCCCTCTGTGTTCTTTAAATAAACGGTCTAGCTTGACCATTATATTGATATCGGCATGTTTATAGTAAACATTGCTATGTAGTTCCATGAATTTCCCCAATACTATTCATTTGTATTTTGTTGATTGTTTGACAGTGTGCTTTACTTTTACTTCGTTGGTTACTTTTGTTTCATGAGGATGATGTTTTATCCTGTGTGGATGGAAGAAGTATATTTATAATTGAGTTACTGACCAATTCATTATCTCTGTTATTTGTGGTTTTTTAAGTTTAAAAATGAATAACATGAGCGATGCAATGGCAATACTTATGTACTCATGTGAACGATGTCGTTTTCAATATAAGCAGAAAGCGTGTTTTTATAAAAAAGTCTAATGCACAGCTTTAACTATCGTGCTAAAATAAGAGAAATCGGGTGCGTTCCCGATTTTTTTATGCGGATTCGTTCCGCGCAGACAGGATTTAGGTCTACAACATGCCCATTTCAGAGACATGGTTATTACCTGATGGTGTAGCTGATGTATTACCAGAGCAGGCGCAAATTATTGAAAATTTGCGTCGTAAAGCATTAGATTTCCTTGCGACTCGAGGTTATCAATTGGTGTATACGCCGTTCATTGAATACATCGAATCTCTTTCTTCTCTTTCAGAATCGAATCAAGATTTAGACTTAGCCACTTTTAAAGTAATCGATCAACTTTCAGGTCGTTTATTGGGTGTGCGTGCCGATATGACACCACAAGTGGCACGTATTGATGCACATGTACATCAAGTACAAGGTGTTGCTCGTTACTGCTATGCAGGAACAGTACTTCATACTAAACCACAAGGCTTTAATACCACACGTGCGCCATTACAATTGGGTGCAGAGTTATTTGGTTCAGACAGTTTAGATGCCGATGTTGAAATGATTGATGTCATGCTGAATCTGATTAAAACAGCAGGTTTAGTTGATGGTGTCCATCTTGATTTAGGGCATGTTGGTTTATTCCGTAGTTTGGTTAAGCATGCAGGTTTAACAAAAGTAACAGAGAACCATCTTTCTGATTTATATCAACGTAAAGCTTTGCCTGAGTTGGCTGAGTTTACGCAAAATCTAAATTTTGGTGCAGATTTTTATGTGTTGGGTCGCTATGCAAGTGACTTAGATGCATTACAAGCCAATTTAAGTGCTGAACTTTTTGAAGGTGCTGCATTTAAAAATGCATTTGATGTTTTGGTTGCGACCAAAGCCGAAATTCAAGCACGTTGGCCTGAGTTACATATTGGTATCGATGTGGTTGAGCTGCGTTCATATCATTATCATACGGGTTTAATGTATGCCGTTTATGCACCAAACCGTGCAGAACCACTCGCAAAAGGTGGGCGTTATGACGGTATTGGTGAACACTTTGGACGTGCGCGTCCTGCAACAGGTTTCTCGTGTGATTTGTATGTTCTAAGTTCAGGACAATATCAACACATTGAGCAAGTGGTTGCGCCCAAAGGTACAGATAAAGCAATGCTTGAAGCGATTGCCTCTGTACGCCAACAGGGTTTAAGTGTAATTCAATTGTTAGGTAATGATGATTTAAGCTCTGTACCGAATGCAACACATCAGTTGGTGTTTGTTGCTGGTGAGTGGAAAGTCGAACAAATTTAATCGTTAGGCATCAATAGTCATGTCATTGATGCCTGATTTTCAATTTTAACAGCATGATGTAATGAGGCTATTATGGGCAAAAGTGTTGTGGTACTCGGTACTCAATGGGGCGACGAAGGTAAAGGTAAAATCGTTGACCTGCTCACAGATCAAGCAACTGCGGTTGTACGTTATCAAGGCGGACACAATGCAGGTCATACCCTCGTAGTGGGTGGGAAGAAGACAGTTCTTCACCTTATTCCATCTGGTATTTTGCGTGAAAATGTACTGTGCTTAATTGGTAATGGTGTTGTACTTTCACCTGCAGCATTGATCGAAGAAATGGATATTCTTGAGAAAGAAGGCGTACCTGTAAAAGAGCGTCTACGTATTTCTCCAAACTGCCCATTAATTCTTCCAAACCATATCGCACTTGATCAAGCACGTGAGAAAAAACGTGGTAATGCGAAAATTGGTACAACAGGTCGTGGTATTGGCCCTGCTTACGAAGACAAAGTTGCGCGCCGTGCAATTCGTGTTGCTGACTTAGTTCGTGGTGGTGCTCATCTTAAAGCTCAACTTGAAGAGCTTCTTGAATACCATAACTTCCAATTGACTCAATTCTACGGTGTAGAAGCGGTTCAGCTTGAAGAAGTACTTGCACTGTGTGATCAATGGCGTGAAGTGGTTGCACCATTAGTAATTGATGTAACAACAGAATTGCATAACTACCGTAAAAACGGTGAAAACATCATGTTTGAAGGCGCACAAGGTTCACTCCTTGATGTTGACCATGGTACATATCCGTATGTAACATCTTCAAACACGACTGCGGGTGGCGTAAGCTCAGGTTCTGGTCTTGGTCCATTGCACCTTGACTATGTATTGGGTATTACTAAAGCGTACACAACACGTGTAGGTGCAGGTCCATTCCCAACTGAACTTGTTTATGATGCTGCAAATGATGTCGGTGATGCGATCGGTAAACATCTTGGAACAAAAGGTTCTGAGTTTGGTGCTTCTACGGGTCGTCAACGTCGTTGCGGTTGGTTTGATGCTGAAATTTTACGTCGTTCTGTAGATGTAAACTCGCTTTCAGGTATTTGCTTAACTAAACTTGACGTTCTTGATGGTCTGGAAGAAGTAAAAATCTGTATCGGTTACGAAGCAGCAGATTCAGGTTGTGTCGGTTCATCTGATGCGCTTGCATTTGAAACTTTAAAACCAATCTACGAAACTATGCCAGGTTGGTCTGAGTCTACTTTTGGTGCGAAATCAATGGATCAGTTGCCACAAGCGGCAATTAACTATGTGAAACGCCTTGAGCAGTTAATTGAATGCCCAATCGACATCGTTTCAACTGGCCCTGACCGTGAAGAAACAATTGTGATGCGTCATCCATTCGATGCTTAAGCCATTGATTTGATGAATTGAAGAACCCCGATTGATTCGGGGTTTTTTATGCCAAATTAAAAGCCATCATCAAACGTTAAAAAGATCAGATTCAGGACTAAAGTTGCATTTGCTCATGGCTGTAGATTTGTAATATAAGATATAGGATTTTATGCAGATCAATACTGCATCATACAAAGGTGAATTGGGAATGCCAAATGCATAAAAATATTTCAGGAACGATGTTTTACTCTTTATTATTTGCAATGGGTGGCGCACCGACAATTGCCATGATGATGATTACCACGCAGACCAATGATCCTGCTATTATCAATAGTGCATTGATTGGGCTGAGTGTCATTATTGCGTGTATTTTGGTTCCTGTGATCCTCATTCAAAATTCAGTTTTATTTTTTAAACGTAAAGATCCTGTTTGGGAAGAAAAAATTCAGCCACTTTGTCATGTGTATTTGGGCTTAAATATTTTGTGTTTGGTCTATTGGTTGTGTATTCAGTTTTTATAAATCAGATTAATTACACAATTAATATGAATAAGTAGAAATATATGATTCAAACATGTAACAGGATTTCTTATAATGCGTGGTAATTTAGGATTAAACTTGAGTAATTGGAGACTATTATAATGAAAAATAACTTGATGTTAGGTATGTGTGCTGTAGCAGTAATGGCGCTATCGGGTTGTACGACTATTGCAGAAATGAGCGGGGCTGATTCAGCAACATTGAACTATAATGCAACACAAGGTTTTAATAAAACTGTGACAGATGCGCGTTCAAAAAATGTATTAGATACATCATCTGCAACATATAAAAAAATTAATAATGCGTTTGTTCGCTTAAAACCCTATGCAGATCAGTTAAATCAAACGGGTCAAAAATTTGATTGGCAGTTGGCAGTTCTAAAGTCTGATCAAGTCAATGCTTATGTTGCACCTGGCGGTAAAGTGGTGTTTTATACAGGTATTGTGAATAAATTAAACTTGAGTGAATCTGAGGTGGCTGCTGTAATGGGGCATGAAATGGTTCATGCCTTAGAAGAACACTCGAAACAGAAAGTGGGTGCGCAGGCATTGACTAATCTGGCTGTCGGAATTGGTAAATCTTATGCGGGTAGTCAGCTTGGTGAATTTGGTAATGCTGCAATTGATCTGGGGAGCCAAGTCGGCGTCGGTTTACCATATTCACGTAATTTGGAAAGCCGTGCCGATCAAGGTGGCTTAATGTTGATGGCAAAAGCAGGCTATGATCCTCAAGCTGCAATTACGCTGTGGGAAAAAATGGCGAAGCAAGGTGGTGCACAAGGTTCAGCGTTATTGTCTACTCACCCGACAGATAGCCAACGTATTAATGCAATGAAGAAAAATTTAGCTGCGGCACAAGCGGTTTATAACGCACGTAAATAAGTTATTAATCTTGTTTATTCAAAAGGATGCCATGGCATCCTTTTGTTATTTTTATCATATTAAAATGATCACTTTATGCAAACTTTAAGATGATGCAAGTTTATATTGCTTTTAAGGGGCAGGATTGGGCTGTTGACGGTGAATGGTTTCAATACCTTGTAAAACCTCTTCGGATAAATCGACATCAAAGGCTTGAATATTTTCTTTGAGCTGTTGCATGGTGGTTGCACCAATAATTGTACTCGTAACGAAGAATTGATGCTTAATAAAGGCTAATGCAAGTTGCGTTAGTGTTAGACCATGCTTTTCAGCGAGTAAAGCATATTGTTCAGTAGCCCAATCGCTTTCTGGGTTGCTATAACGGGTAAAGCGTGAAAATTTGGTAATACGACCTTCTTTGGGACGCGCGCCGTGACGATATTTTCCTGTTAAATAACCAAATGCAAGGGGGGAATATGCAAGTAGCCCAATGCCTTCATGATGAGCAATTTCAGACATACCAATTTCATAAGTACGGTTGAGCAGGCTATACGGATTTTGCACGCTGACAATTTTTTCTAAGCCCAGTTCTTTTGAAAGTTGAAGAAATTTCATGGTTCCCCATGGCGTTTCATTGGATAAGCCAATATGGCGGATCCGTCCTTTTTTAACTTCCGCAGAGAGTGCTTCTAAGGTTTCGACCAAAGGTGTCATATTGTGGTTAAAATGTGCTTGCTCATTGTTATAGCCTAACGTGCCAAAGAAGTTAGTTGGACGTTGTGGCCAATGCAGTTGATAGAGGTCGATATAATCAGTCTGTAAACGCTTGAGAGAGCCATCTAATGCAGATTGAATCTCCGAAGCAATGAAGCGAGTTTGACCATCACGAATATGGCTTCCACCTTGTGAAGGTCCTGCAATTTTAGAAGCAAGAAATAGTTTGTCGCGTTGCCCGTGTTTTGCAATCCAATTCCCAATGATTTGCTCAGTTGAACCTTGCGTTTCAGGCTTAGGAGGGACGGGATACATTTCGGCAGTATCCCAAAAATATAAACCTTGATCTAAAGCATAATTCAGTTGTTCAAAAGCTTCTTGTTGATTGTTTTGTTCACCAAAGGTCATTGTGCCAAGGCAAATTTCAGGGACTTGAATGCCCGATTGTCCTAATGCTTTAAAGTTCATTTCTGTTCCATAAATGATGATACGACTTTAAACAACATAGGGAGTATCAAAATAAAGTTCAAGAGAAAAACCGTGTTCATTACAAGAAGGGCCTGAATAGTTTGAAAAAATCATAAAAAAAAGCAAATCCGAAGATTTGCTTTTACTGA
Organism: Acinetobacter sp. TY1; assembly: GCF_048551395.1. Lineage (NCBI taxonomy): Bacteria > Pseudomonadati > Pseudomonadota > Gammaproteobacteria > Moraxellales > Moraxellaceae > Acinetobacter > Acinetobacter sp. TY1. The sequence goes on along the minus strand of NZ_JBLYZK010000026.1, from coordinate 30,132 downwards.
ATAAAGAAGAAAATCATTCTTCTTCAGCATCACCTTCGGAGAAAGTTGATTCTTCAAGGGATACATCAAAAATAAGGATGGCTTTACCATCAGTTTCGATCATGCCTTGCTCTTCAAGCGTTTTTAAAACACGACCAACCATTTCACGTGAACAACCGACAATACGACCAATCTCTTGACGAGTGATACGGATTTGACGGCCATTAGGTAAAATCATTGCTTCAGGTTGAGAAGAAAGATCAATTAAGCAGCGTGCAATACGACCTGAGACATCAATAAATGCAAGGTCAGTCACTTTACGAGTTGTATTTTTTAAACGACGAACAAGCTGAGCAAAAACAGCGTAGCTTAAGTCAGGGTGTTGTGTGCTGATTTCATTGAAATTTTCATAAGAAATTTCTGCAATTTCACATACATCACGGGTTCTTACTTCCGCGGTACGATGTGCATTTTGCTCAAAAAGACCCATTTCACCAAAGAAATCTCCAGGGTTTAAGTAAGCAACAACAATTTCACGATCATCATCTTCACGTAAAATAATTGAAACAGACCCTTTTAGAATCAAATACAAAGATTTTGATTCTGAACCAGCATCAATGATTGTTGAACGCTTAGGAAAGCGATTGATGTGAGCTCGTTTAAGTAATGCTTTGACTGACTCAGGTAGTTGACCAGGTGACAAAGCATCTGTACTAAGTTGTGCAAAATTTGATGACATGCTTAAAAATTCCGAATAGGATAATAACTAGATCTGCTGATCTAAGTTGAACTCGTCACATAGACGCAGAAGAGATGAAATTCCGTATCAACTCATTTTATGCTAGTGTACAGGTATCCTGTAAATTTATAGCTTTTTTAAGGTAGTTGCAATGCACACGAGCGTACATTGGTTAGAGAATGTTGCTTTCGAAGCAAAATCGGAAAGCGGTCACCAAGTTGTTATGGATGGATCAGCGGAATATGGTGGTGAAAACCGTGGTCCACGTCCCATGGAGTTAATATTAATGGGACTTGGTGGTTGTGCATCCTTTGATATTGTGACCATTTTGAAGAAATCTCGTCAAGATGTGACTGATGTAGTCTGTCAACTTAAGGCTGATCGTGCAGATACAATTCCAGCGGTTTTTACTAAAATTCATTTACATTTTGTGGTGACTGGTAAAAATATTAAGGAAAAACAAGTATCTAAAGCAGTTGAGTTGTCTGCTGAAAAATATTGTTCAGCAAGTAAAATGTTATCAGATGGTGGTGTTGTGATTACACATGATTTTGAAATCATTGAAATAGCTCAATAGTTATACGATTTTTATGAGTAAAAGTGAATCAAATGATTAGCTTTTATTCATAACTTTTTAAAAAATATGAAATTTTAAAAAATACGCATAAATTATTACAAAATGTTTCTATATTCATTTTTTTACATAATAAGCTTTTTTGTTTAAATAAACTTAATATTTGATTGATACTTTATGCAACTCTATCGAGCCAAAAATAACTGTGGATCGACACGCGCATTGTTTAAACTCATCCCCCAATGTAAATGAGGGCCTGTGACTCGACCTGTTTTACCGACCAATCCGAGTACTTCGCCTTGTTGTAACTTTTGACCTTTTTGTACATCAATTTTACTTAAATGACAAAACATACTGATCAGTCCTTGTCCGTGATCAATTAGTACCGTATTACCATTAAAAAAATAATTGCCTATAGCAATGACTGTACCATTTGCGGGTGCAACGACTTTTTGTCCAACAGGTGCAGGAATATCAAGTCCTGAATGTGGAGCACGTTCTTCGCCATTAAAAAAGCGTTTTCGTCCAAATGAATTGCTAAATTTCCCAGCAGTAGGGCGAATAAATGTTGGGAATTCTTTCCATTGTTGTGGTGTGAAAGATGTGTAAATCGCATTTTGTTCTTTGGCTTCTACAGCATAGCGGTCGAGTTGTTCTTGTTGTGGGTTTACATAATCCTGATTTTTTACACTTAACCGCTGTTCGGCATATTTATACGGCTTCACCTCAATATTAATTGGGCCATTTGAGCTTTGTAATTGTAATGTTCCTAAGGGTGCTGAAAGTGGGATACCAAATATAATTTGATTCATTGAATTGATGCCTTCAACGACTAATACTGGTTTATTTTCATAGGTAATGTTAGTGACAGTTTTAGCAACAGGAATTACTGCAATACCGCCAGCACGGCGTGAGTCTTGGGGTAGAGCAAAAGTTTGTGTCGTGGCAATAAGACCACAAATCATCAATATTTTTTTGATAGAGAGCATAAAGTGTAAATATCTAGGCTAGTTTTGGAAAGTATCACGCTTTTATAGAGATTTGCTCAAGCGTAGCTTTGTTAAATTGTGCTTGTTGTTTTAAATAGCCTAAGTAAATTTATCATTAATTATGCCTATCTATTGTGTAGCGGGAGCATGCTTAATAACTTAGTTATTAGTGACTTATTTAAGCTCACATAAAAATAATTGCCATGCTTCACTCAATTGAGCTTCATCCAATGCCATTTTAAGTTGAGCTGACATAAAAATTGAGTGATCTAATTCAGGGTCTTGCCACAGGTCTACATCACATGTAAGAGCTTCTTGAGTGATTGCGATTGCATGATCTGCGTAGTCAGCATGGTATAAATCAAAAAGTGGATAACCTTTATGTTTAGTGTTTCTATACTTATGCAGTTCTTCCGTACAGTATTCAGGACGTAAATAGCTCCGTAATTCAGCGATATTGAAAAAATAATAAGTTTGATCATTTACGGACTCATTGAGCTGAATATCAAAAAAAGATAAAGGGTAGAGTGCACTTTCGCCTAAACGAAACTTTTTTAATATATTGGCGCACGGCTCAGTGAGAATAACAAAGCCATCTTGGGTACGAAAAAAACTGGGTAAATTAACTGTTTTACTAAAGCCGTGAGCATATAAAATAGTAGGAGTATTTTCAGGTAATATTTTTTCACTTAAATGATATTGATCTACAATTTTTATTTTAGAGCTACGCATTTGTTTTCTTTTATTTTTCTCATATTCTGCTTCGCCTTTAATTCTGTAAAGTTCAGCATAGTCGAATATCTCAGGGAATGATAAATCAAATACCCGATAGTTTTCATCAAACATAATGGTTGTTGTCCATACTTGATTAGACATTTTTTTCTTCCAGTTTGAGTGCAGTGCGTGTTGCAATATTAGCATTAAGCCTATTTTTTATAAGATTGAAATTCTAATTCTGCGACAAGAAATGTCGTTAAAAAAGCTAGATTTGAAATTTACCCATGTTTTATAAAAGATAAAAGTTATTATCCTATGAATAAAAAATCACATGCTTAACGAATTAAACATGTGATCTATTTCCTATTTAGACTTTATTTTCAAATAGAGTCTGAATTAAGCCTTAATTGGTTTTGCACGGCAATTGGTTTTGCACGGCGTAATTGATGCAATACTGAAACCAATAAATCAATTTCCTCAGTGGTATTATAAAATGCCAGAGAAGGGCGTACCGTACGTTCTACACCAAAATGGCGCAAGATCGGTTGAGCACAGTGATGCCCTGTACGAACGGCAATTCCATATTGATTTAAAACTTTACCGACTTCTTCAGTTTCATAACCTGCCAAAGTAAATGACATCACGCTTGCTTTGTTCAATGCGGTACCAATTAAGCGCAAACCTGAAACGCTTTGTAACGCATGTTGACCATATTCAAGCAAGTCATGTTCATAACGAGCAATATTATGGATACCAATGCTTTCTATATATTCCAAAGCAGCACCTAGACCGACTGCATCTGCGATATTCCCTGTACCTGCTTCAAACTTATTGGGTGCAGGTTGATAAATTACATTTTCAAAAGTGACATCTTGAATCATATTACCGCCACCTTCCCAAACAGGCATGGTGTCGAGTAGTTCAGATTTGGCATAAACAGCACCAATACCTGTAGGACCAAAAACTTTATGTCCAGAGAACACAAAGAAGTCAGCGTCTAAAGCTGTAACATTGGTTGGCATGTGCGAAACAGACTGCGCACCATCAATTAAGACACGTACACCTGCAGCATGTGCAAGTGCAATGATTTCCTGAGTTGGCGTCACCGTACCTAAAGCATTAGATACCTGAGTAATCGAAACAAGTTTAGTTCGAGGATTAAGCAGTTTTACAAACTCCTCAATCTGAATTTGACCTGTATCATCTACTGGAATCACACGCAGTTTGGCACCTGTTTCTTTGGTCAACTGGAACCACGGAACGATATTGGCATGATGCTCAAGGTGGGAAACGATGATTTCATCGCCCGCTTGAATATTTTGCTTGCCCCATGATTTGGCAATCAAGTTAATACCTTCAGTTGTACCACGTACAAAAACAATGTTTTTTGCTGCAGGCGCACCAATAAAACGAGCCACGACATCACGTGCATGTTCATAAGCATCACTGGCACGTGCTGCAAGTTCATGTGCCGCACGGTGAATGTTCGAATTTTCATGTTCATAAAAATATGAAATACGATCGATCACAGCTTTAGGCTTATGCGTTGTCGCTGCATTGTCTAACCAGATGAGTTGCTTACCATTGACACGTTCTTGCAAAATTGGAAAATCTTTACGAATTTGCCAAATATCAAACGGTTGATAGTTTTGCGTTGTCGTTGGAATTTGCGAATCTGAATGTGGTCGAGCCGTTTCAATACTTGGGGATTGAAGAAAATAATAACCAGACTCCGCTGTAGGAGGTTTGTCATTACGATCTTGCAAAACGCCACGTAATTGATGATCATTGGTCACATGAAAATTGTCAAAAGCATACGGGTTTTTCAATACATCGACTTGCGTAGCATTGCTATTTACAGTTTGAGGACTCACAGCTTCAGGCTGTGATAGATCCAAAAAGTAGTAATTTGATGACGCAGTGCTTGGTGTTGCAGCAGGCACATTGGCAGGTGCAGATTGCTGAGAAAACGAACTCGGCGCAAAAGACAAATCTAAACCATGCGTCGCCGCCAATGGATCAGGCGTATTCGCACCACCGACAATTGGTGAAGAAGATAAAATTCTACGCTCAGGATGGTCAGCTGTTGGTTCAACAAAATGTTGCGTTGACGTAGGATTTAAACTGGTTTGTTGAAGTACAGCAGGCACACGACCTGACAACGCAGCAATCGGATCTCTAGGTTGTGGTTGATGGCTCGGTAAGTCAAAGTTAAAACCTTGCGGGTTTTGATTAGGTAAAGCCGAGAAAAATTCCGCAGCTAACTGTGCAATCACAGATTCGCTGATCGGTGCATCAGGCACACCCGAAGCAATATCTGCTGTCGGTTGGTTACTTGTAAGTTGTTGGATAGTCATGGTATTTATCTACCTCCACATCTTCAAGTACAGCAAGCGCATCATCTGTCAAAACAGCAAGAGAACAATACAGTGAAATTAAATAAGATGCGATTGCATTACGATTAATTCCCATGAAACGTACAGATAAGCCTGGTGCTTGTTCGCCCGCAAGACCTGGTTGGAATAGACCAACAACACCTTGACGTTTTTCACCTACGCGAAGCAAGATGATCTTAGTTTTACCATCTTCAACTGGGATTTTGTTTGAAGGAATAAGTGGAATACCACGCCAAGTAATAAACTGCGAACCGAAAAGGCTTACTGTTGGAGGTGGCACACCACGACGTGTACATTCACGACCAAAAGCTGCAATTGCGTCTGGGTGTGCAAGGAAAAAACCTGGCTCTTTCCATACTTTACGAAGTAGGTCATCGAAATCATCAGGTGTTGGCGCACCTGTTAAGGTAGAGATACGTTGCTCATCTGCAACACTTGCCAATAAACCGTATTCAGGGTTATTGATCAGTTCGCTTTCTTGACGTTCTTTGATGGTTTCAATAGTTAAACGTAACTGTTCTTTAATTTGATCATGTGGACTGCTATATAAGTCAGAAACACGTGTATGAATATCGAGAACAGTGGAAACTCCATTTAAGAAATATTCACGAGGATTAACTTCATAGTCCACAAATGTTTGTGGCAGAGTTGCTTCATCACGCTGTGTGCAAGCGACTTGAATGTCATCGGTATTACTGACTTTGTTGACACGGTAAATACCTGCTTCAACAGGTGTCCATTGCAATAAATGGGTCAACCAACGCGGTGTAATAGTCGATAGTTGAGGAACTGTTTTTGTCGCATTGGCAAGTTGGCGAGCAGCTTGATCACTGAGTGCTTGGCGTGAGATTTCTTGGTTTTTAGCCATGTTTTAATCCTTCGGATATTTTAAAATTAATTTTTATTACTACTGCTAGGAATTACTTGTTTGTACGTATTTACTAATTTTCTCCAATAAAAAATAGATTTGATCATGCGTTGTAAAATTAATTTTTCAAAAATCATGAATTTTAATAAGTATTGATCTTTATTGGATTTCATTAATTTTAGGTGTGTTTTATTTTTAGACAACATCAATTATTCATAAAACTTAATAATCGAATAATAAATCAACCCACTATATTATTCCGATGATTCATTTTATTCCTGACGCCAAGGAAGTCCGTGAAAACGCCAACCGTTAAATGAGCCACGATGATTATTTTCATCAAGATCACCTTCAAAGCCTTGATCAATATTATAAATATTTTCAAAACCGGCATTGAAAGCGACATTGGCAGCGGCAGCAGAACGCTTACCACTACGACATAAAAGTAAAATAATTTTATCTTTACCGACTTTTGTTTCAAGCTCTTTAGCAAAGCGAGGATTTCGATTCAGTGCAGTTCCTGTTGCCCATGGAATATGTACAGTATCTTCAACATAGCCGACAAATTTGCGCTCTTCATTGGTACGAACATCGACAATGACGACTTGAGCTGTCTGAAATAATGCCCATGCTTCTTGTGGAAGAATTGTACCCGTGAATTCTAAGTAATGTTCTTCAACACGTTGTTTTGCATCGTTAAGAATGATATCGAGATCTTGTTTTGATAATAGGTTTTGCCCCGAAGTGGCTGTGTGTAATGCATTTAAACTGTTCATATCAACACCTTTGATTTTATTACAGCAGGGCTGTACTTTAAAATATTTGAGAAATTGACATTAAATATAATGATTTTTTATATTCTTAAAATGAATAAAAATTGCTTTGCTTATTCTTAAAGTTGCAAAATAATTGGTGGTTTGTAAGTGCAGCATTATTCTAAAATTTAGATAAGTATAGCTTAATAATGGTTATCTAAAATTATGCAAATAAAATAGTATTTGTATGAAGAACTTGAATAATATGTAGGATTCAGTTGTTAACTTAACTAATCCATAAACCGATAGGTAAAACCATGAGTCAATGGAATATTAATAATATTGTGAATGAGTTACAGGCAGCACGTAACGAATGGCGCACAAAACAAAAAAGCCTCAAAGATTTTGGTGGTCGAGAGTTACCATCGAAAGAGGAAATTAAAAAGATCATGAGTGATTTATGTGGCATTTTATTTCCAATGCGCTTAGGACCACATGATTTGCGTCAACAAAGTGAAAATTATTATATTGCACATACGCTTGAAAAAACTTTGTATGCATTACACGAACAAGTAAGTTTAAATCTGACTTATGATCATAAATATCGGAAGAATGCTGGTAATCTTGAGGAAAGTGTACAAACAGCACAGGAAATTGTTAAAACCTTTGCAGAGCAATTGCCTGCGCTACGCCGTATTTTAGATACTGATGTCATTGCGGCATTTGAGGGTGATCCTGCGGCACGTAGTGTTGATGAGGTTCTCTTGTGTTATCCAGGCATTTTAGCGCTTATTTATCATCGGGTTGCACATGAATTTTATAAGCAAGGTTTGTCTTTATTGGCGCGTTTAATTGCTGAAATTGCCCACTCTAAAACGGGGATTGATATACATCCTGGTGCTCAGGTCGATCAAGGTTTTTTCATTGATCATGGTACAGGTGTCGTCATTGGTGAAACCTGTATTATTGGTAAAAATGTACGGATTTATCAGGCCGTGACATTAGGTGCGAAGCGTTTTGAAGTAGATGAAGAAGGACATTTGCAAAAAGAATATGCACGCCATCCCATAGTTGAAGACAATGTTGTTATTTATGCAGGTGCAACAATTTTAGGTCGAATCACCATCGGTGAGGGTGCGGTTATAGGGGGGAATGTCTGGATTACCAAAAGCGTTGCACCGAATAGCGCGGTCTCACAAAGTTCGGCAACAAAATCTCAAGTTTAGTGTTTAAGTTTAAATTTTATTTAATCAAATAGAATTGAAAATTTTTATCTTGGATAATATTTAAATCATTCATTTGATGGATTGTTGAAGTTCAAAAAGTGCTTTAAAAAATATCGATTTCACTTAAAAACCATCTTGTGAATAGCATCAAAATAGTGATTGCTCGAAACATTATTTTAGTCACGATTGATGTGTCAAATATTTTTAGTATTTTTAAAATAAAAATATGAGTTCGACAAAGTCTTAATGACTTGGTGTTGATTAAATCTGAAATTAAGGGAGCATTATGAATATTTTTGAGTTTGTTCTCTTAAAATATGGTCGAAAGAGGATTTACATACTGATTGGATGCTCAGGGTAGATTGAGCCCTTGCTGTTAGATAGTCGAGATAATGATTTAAGAGAGGATAAGGCAGTTTATTATAACTTAAAACATTTTGTTAAATAATTATATCTATGATAATTATGAAGATTATCGATGATATTTTTTTAAATCAAAAAAAATTGAAAAGGTAAATAAATATTTGAATAGTGCATTTAAGCCTGAATTCATCTTCAACTTTGCCAATTTGGTTATCCAATTTTTCATATAAATTTAATTTCTATAGATTTGATCTTATTCAAGCTGATTTAAAATATTATTCTCAATTTATTTACTTTGAGTAATTCGAATAATTGTAAATGGCGAATGATTTATTTTAATTAGCTAGACATTATTTTTAATCACTTTTTTAATATGCTTTAAATTTTAATTAAGATATTAATTGTTTTAATCAACTTATATTCAATGGTAAAAATATATTTTATTAAATAAGTTATTTTAATGAATGATTGATCATTATGTATTTTTTTTAAATTTTACTGCATGAAGATACTAAAAAATAATATCGCCATAATTAAGTAACACCAATGATAATGTAAATATGACTATAAGTTTACCTAAGTTAAACATTATTTTTATCCTCATTTACATACTTTAAAGCATATTATGATAAAGATAGATTATTAAGGTTTATCTGTGTGTTTTTTTCTAAATATCTGCTTGAAAAAGCATTAATGAGGACGCATATTATGGTTAAAGTCTATTTAAATTTATCTATAAGATATTGAAAGTAAAAAATATTTTTTAAATTTATTTGCTATTTTTACTTGAAAAGTCCGCAAATGTTCCCATATATGAGTTAAGAACTAAATATGTCATGAGGAATAACAAAAATGAGATTTGAAAAATTTACAAACCGTCTACAGCAAGCATTATCAGATGCACAATCATTGGCAATGGGTAAAGATCATACTGCCATTGAGGGTATTCACATACTTTCTGTATTGTTAGAAGAAGCATCAAATCTAAGCCTATTACAACAGGCAGGTGCAAACTTACCTGAATTAAAAAACCGTTTGCAGCAGGCATTAAATGATGCGGCAACCCTCAGTAATCCGACGGGTGATATTAATTTAAATCCTGAAGCTGTTCGTGCACTCAATTTAGCAGACAGTTATGCACAAAAAGCAGGCGATGAGTTTTTATCGACAGATTGGGTGATTTTAGCACTTGCTGAAACAGGTGTAACCAAAACATTATTGAGCGCAGTTGGTGTTACAACAGACAAACTACGCAAAGCAATTGAAAATATTCGAGGTGGTGAACAAGTTATGGCGAATAACCATGAAGATCAACGTGACTCGTTAAATAAATATACAGTCGATTTAACTGAACGTGCATTGTCAGGCAAGCTTGACCCTGTGATTGGTCGTGATGAAGAAATTCGCCGTACCATTCAAGTATTGTCACGCCGTACCAAAAATAACCCTGTACTCATTGGTGAACCTGGTGTGGGTAAAACTGCGATTGTGGAAGGTTTGGCACAGCGTATTGTCAATGGTGAAGTACCTGAAGGTCTAAAAGGTAAACGTGTACTCTCACTTGACTTAGGTTCATTACTTGCAGGTGCAAAATACCGTGGTGAGTTCGAAGAGCGTCTAAAAGCAGTGCTCAAAGACTTGTCAAAATATGATGGTGAAATCATCTTATTTATTGATGAGTTACATACACTCGTTGGTGCGGGTAAAGGTGATGGTGCAATGGATGCCGGCAATATGCTCAAACCTGCATTGGCACGTGGTGAGTTGCGCTGTGTCGGTGCGACAACACTCGATGAATATCGCCAATATATTGAAAAAGATGCAGCTTTAGAACGTCGTTTCCAAAAAGTATTGGTCGATGAGCCAAGTGTTGAAGACACCATTGCGATCTTACGTGGTTTAAAAGACAAGTATGCAACGCATCATGGTGTACAAATTCTTGATTCTGCGATTATTGCAGCAGCGAAAATGTCGCATCGTTACATCACAGATCGTCAATTGCCCGATAAAGCGATTGATCTGATTGATGAAGCTGCTTCACGGATCAAAATGGAAATTGACTCTAAGCCTGAGCCATTAGATCGTTTAGATCGTCGTTTGATTCAGCTTAAAATGCAGTTAGAAGCGGTAAAAAAAGATGCTGATTCGGTCAGCAAGGCTGAAGTTGAACATCTTGAAAAACAAATTGCTGAGGTTCAAAAAGAATACAGTGATTTGGAAGAAGTATGGATTGCTGAAAAACGTTTAGTTGATGGCACAAACCAAGCGCAGATAGAGTTGGATAAAGCACGTACAGCGTATGAAAAAGCACAACGTGAAGGTGATTTGGCAGAAGCAAGCCGTTTGCAATATGGTGTGATTCCAGAATTGCAAAAACGTTTGAATGAAGAAGAAGTGGCGGAAGTGAATGAAGAGCCGAAACTTATTCGTACCAAAGTCACTGAGAACGAAATTGCGGAAGTAGTGAGTGCGGCAACGGGTATTCCTGTATCGAAAATGCTACAGGGTGAGCGTGAGAAATTACTACAAATGGAGTCTTTCTTACATAACCGTGTGGTTGGGCAAGATGAAGCTGTAGTTGCTGTGTCGAATGCAGTACGCCGTTCTCGTGCAGGATTATCTGATCCGAATCGTCCAAGTGGTTCATTCTTATTCCTTGGACCAACGGGTGTGGGTAAAACTGAATTGACTAAAGCGTTGGGTAATTTCCTATTTGACAGTGATGATGCGATTATTCGTATTGATATGTCAGAATTTATGGAAAAACACTCAGTGAGTCGCTTGGTTGGTGCGCCTCCTGGTTATGTGGGTTATGAAGAAGGTGGTGTTTTAACTGAAGCTGTACGCCGTAAACCATATAGTATTGTGTTATTTGATGAAGTTGAAAAAGCGCATCCTGATGTGTTTAACATCTTGCTACAAGTGTTGGATGATGGTCGCTTAACTGATTCACAAGGTCGTTTGATTGACTTTAAAAACACAGTCATCGTAATGACTTCCAACTTAGGTTCGAGTGATGTACGTGAATTAGGTGAAGGTGCGAGTGAGGATGAAGTTCGTGCGGTGGTAATGAGTGCAGTTTCGCAACATTTCCGTCCTGAATTCATTAACCGTATTGACGAGCTTGTGGTTTTCCATTCGTTGAAAAAATCACAAATCCGTGGCATCGCAGATATTCAGTTAGAACGTTTACGTACTCGTTTAGCTGAACGTGATATTGGTTTACGTATAGATGATCAAGCCTTTGATATTCTGATCGATGCTGGTTTTGATCCTGTGTATGGTGCGCGCCCACTGAAACGTGCCATCCAGCAACAGGTTGAAAATACATTGGCTCAGAAAATCTTAGCAGGTGATTTTACCGCAGGCGATACTATTTTGATTAGTGCCGAAGATGGTAAATTAACTTTCACTAAGCTTAAATTGAGCTAAGTTTAACTTAATATGTAATAAATCAATGCTGTAAATAAAAAAAACCTAGCTTCGGCTAGGTTTTTTATTGTCTAGAATAAGTAATATGCAGAATATTAGTGCCTGTTATCGGGTTGTTAGATCATGTTATTGCAACATATGTCTAAAGTTGGTAGTTTTTTAGACAGGAAGAATAAAAAGTAGAAGGTTGATCATGATGGTCATAGGGATAAATAAACTCAAATACACTCACTTACTTATTGCAGTATTGATGATGGGGAGCTCAACGTCAGTATTTGCAAATAAATTAGATGATCAAAGCCTTTCAGAACAATATGTCGGTTTAGCACAACTCACGCCTATTATTATTAGTTCAGTGAAACAAGATGTTCAACAACCTCTTGATGAACAAAATAATGTACATAATCAAATTGCCAATAAAAGAGCTAATGAGGCAAAAAAAGATGAAATTTATTCAACTGTTTTAACAGATTATGAATGGAAAAAGAAAGATAGAGATTCAAGTAAGCCTGGCGATCGATATGTACGACCACTAACAGGATTTAGATTTATAGACATCAGTGAAAATCCAAATCAACGTCATGATATTCGGGTGACGACGAAAGATACGATAACGCTGTATTCTGGACATGAAATTGACGCTGGCGGTTTGATTAATCGCTAAGTAAAGATAAAAAAACCGATTCAAGACATATTGCCTGAATCGGTTTTTAACACACTTATAGTAAGCGTTATGTGAAACAATTACACAGGATGATGGGTAATTTTCCAAGCACGGTGGATTTTTTGATTACGCTTGAAGTCTAGACCAATGGTTTCATTACTGATTTCTTCAACATTGAACATGGCTTGAACTTCTTCATCCATTTCGAAACCACGATAGTTATTTGAAAAATACAACGTACCGTCTGTCGTTAAACGATTCATTGCGCGTTTTAACAATGAGTTATGATCACGTTGTACGTCAAATGTACCGTAAAACTTTTTAGAGTTTGAGAATGTTGGCGGGTCAATAAAGATCAATTCATATTGTTCATGACCTTCTTTTAACCATTCAAAACAATCGCTTGCAAAGAATTGATGTTGTTGGTCAACATGATCTACCGTCAAACCATTCAAAACAAAGTTTTCTTTAGACCAGTTTAGGTAAGTATTCGATAAATCGACACTTGTTGTACTTGCAGCACCACCTAAAGCGGCATGTACACTTGCTGTTGAAGTATAACTATACAAGTTTAGGAAGTGTTTACCTTTCGCTTCAGCGGCAATACGTAAACGCATTTGACGGTGATCGAGGAACAAACCTGTGTCTAAATAATCAGTTAAATTGATTAAGATTTTTGCTTTGCCTTCTTGCACGATAAAACGCTTCGATGCAGTACTTTGCTTAGCGTACTGTGTTTTACCTTCTTGGCGTGCACGCGTTTTGATGAAAATTGCATCACGACCTAAGCCCGTTACAGCACGAATTGCTTGCAATGCTAAATTAAAACGTTTTTTGGCTTTTTCAGGATCAATAGTTTTTGGTGGTGCATATTCTTGAACATGTAGACGATCACCATATAAATCAATCGCAACATTGAAGTCAGGTAAGTCTGCATCATACAAACGTAAGCAATAAATATTTTCTTTTACAGCCCATTTTTTCAAAGTTTGCATATTTTTTTGCAAACGATTGGCAAATTCAACAGCACCTTCAATTTCTTCAAATTGTTGAGGCTGCCATTCAGCTAAAAATGGACGGCTGACAGTTGCGGGTTTGATCGTACCAAAACGGATGTAAATTGGAAGCTTACCATTCATCAAACGTAAAATTTGTGGATCGTTAAACGCGAGAACGTCGGCTTGTTCAACCGCAGCTGCAATCACGGCTGCATATTGATTTGGGAAGTTTTTCTGTAAGAGTGCAGAAAGCCCAAGATACAAGGCACGGTTCGATGCTTTTTCACCTAAACGCTCACCATACGGTGGATTGGTGACAATCACTGCCGTTTTACCTTCGGCTTGGAAATCAGGCCAATCGGCTAAAGTACGTTCTTCAATTTTAATTTGATCAAGTACAGATTCGAAACCGGCTGCAATAATATTTTGTTTGGTCGCTTTTACCGCTTCCCAGTCTGCATCATAAGCATAAAACTGTGGAAGAGGTTGAGAAAGGGCATGTTGATGACGTTCAGCCGCTTCATTTTTAACAGACATCCATAAATCATGGTCGTGACCATTCCAACCATTGAAACCGAAACGGCGCACAAGACCCGGTGCACGATCTGTCAAAATCATCAATGATTCAATAATGAAAGTACCTGAACCACACATTGGATCTAAAAAAATGTCAGGATTACGGTCTTTTACGCCTGCTTTTTGCAAGATGGCAGCAGCAAGGTTTTCCTTAATTGGTGCATCAGTCATGTAGTGGCGATAACCACGTTTATGCAGTGAATCACCTGATAAATCTAAGCAATAGGTGTGTTCTGTTTTACCTGCAAGGGCATAAATGGTAATTTCAGGCTGTTTAATGTCGATACTTGGGCGTTTACCCACAGCTTCCATAAACGAGTCGACGATACCGTCTTTTACGCGTAAGGTAGCAAATTGTGAGTTTACTTTAATCTCACGCTCTATATGTAGGCGAACCGCAAAAGTACTTTGTGGTGCAAAAATAAGTGACCAATCAAAGTTCATTGCGCCTTCGTAAAGCTCTTCTGCAACATCACGAGCATCATGCGTAAAATCAAGCTCATGCACATGAATAGGCGTCAATACACGAGAAGCAAGGCGTGACCACATACATACACGGTACGCATCTTCAAGCTTGCCTTTAAAGATTAAACGTCCAGGAAATTTTTCAATGTTTTGAATCCCTAAACCTTGAATTTCTTCTTGCAGTAAGGTTTCTAGTCCATCTGCACAGGTAACCCAATATGTAGAAAGACGTGGTTTTGAATTCATGAAAATTTCCAGGAGAAAAAAGCAATCGGTTATTTTAGCGTATTTTGATGATGAAAACTTGACGAATGCGTGATCAAAGATCATTTTTTAAGAAATTACTTTAAATTTGGAACATTGTTGATTGATATGCTTGGAATTTAGACATAGTCCAAATCTTTTTTTTTTATCTTTATAAAAAAGAACACTTATGTTCGCTTGAATGATTTTAATAGAGCAATAATTTTAATATCGTCATGGGTTTTGTATTAATCCTGATTTCACTACAAATGTGTTGGGTACATTTTATGAGTAAATGATATTTGAAGTTTTGAGTGATTGTTATTCTTAATTGTTCATTGATTAATGTTGATTCTCTAAAATATTGGTACGTAAATTGCTTAAATAATTATCGTATTTTATCAAGCGAATTATTAGTTATTTTGCTTGAATTTAAAAATAAATCTTTGGGGGTTCTATGCAAGATACAATTCAAGACGTAACAAATACAGGATTTATTGCACATTCAGATGCATTTTCGATAGCAACTTTAATGTACGCCCGTATGCGTCGTGTGGCAGGGCGGATGATTGATGTCATGTATTTGGTGGAAAATAAGGCTTATGCAGGCTATATCATTCAACATGCAGCACTCTTACAGGATGAAGAATTAGATCGATTGATTAATCGCTTACAAGCTTTAATTTTAAAAGAAAGCCAGATTGAGATTCATGATGAAGATGATTTTGTTCAAAATAAAGAAAATCTAGAAACTTTCTCGGAATCAACAGGACAGTCAGAAGTCACAAATGAAGAATATCAGGCGCAAGTTTCACATCACTATATTGGTGCATTACGTTAATTTTAATTCTTTATGCACTTCAATTGGACAGGAATATCGAAGTGCATGATATAGATATTGCTGATTATAATATGTGAGCATATTTAATATATTACCTATATTTATTTGAATTTTATGTACATATTTATTTGAGTGTAATGATTAAGCATACTCAAAAATAAGAAAAGCTGAATTTATGTTTCTAAAATGATATTTAATTTATCTTATTGAAATGTATTGTCATTATTTTTATTGATCCTGATTGGTGAAAAGTTCGTCTGCTATTGGAAATGAATCTCTGTATAATGCATTAACTTAACAATAAGGAATCTCTCATGCACTTGGCGGCATTGCATACACCGAGTCAGATTCAACTCAATCAAGATGGAAATTTAAAACACTTCCTCACCATCGAAGGTCTTTCTAAAGAAACACTGACAAAAATATTGGACACGGCACAGTCCTTTTTTAATGACCAAAATCAGCTAATTAACAATAATTTGCTTGAAGGTCGTACAGTGATGAACCTTTTCTTTGAAAATTCAACACGTACCCGTACCACTTTTGAAGCCGCTGCAAAACGCTTATCTGCCAATGTTTTGAATATTGATATTGCTCGTTCGAGTACATCTAAAGGTGAAACATTACGTGATACCTTGTGGAATCTTGAAGCAATGGCGGCAGATATTTTTGTAGTACGTCATTCATCTTCAGGTGCAGCACATTTCATTGCTAAAGATGTCTGTCCAGATATTGCAATCATTAATGCAGGTGATGGTCGACATGCCCATCCAACGCAAGCGATGTTGGATATGCTGACCATTCGCCGTGAAACTAAAAAGAAATTTGAAGATCTCTCTGTTGCTATTATTGGTGATATTAAACATTCGCGTGTTGCACGTTCAGATGTTGCTGCATTGCAAACATTGGGTTGCACCGATATTCGTGTAGTTGCGCCAAATACTTTGCTACCGTATGGTTTTACTGAATATGGTGAAGGTGTTCGTTTATTCAATAATATGGAAGACGGTATTCGTAATTGTGATGTGATCATTACTTTGCGTATTCAAAATGAACGGATCGATTCTCCTGCATTGGCTTCACAAGCTGAATTTTACAAAATGTATGGTTTAAACAAAGAACGTTTAGCTTTGGCAAAACCAGATTGTATCGTGATGCATCCAGGGCCAATGAACCGTGGTGTAGAAATTGACTCAAGTATCGCTGATGGTGCACAGTCGGTCATTTTGCATCAGGTGACCAATGGTATTGCCGTGCGCATGGCAGTGCTTGCCCTATCTATGCAAGGGCAGTTACAGGAAAAAGGTTTGTTAGATGCGATTGTGGGATAAGGTGAAGTCATGAGTATTGTAAAAATTGAAAATGTTCGTGTCCTTGATCCGATCAAAAAAACGGATACAGTCGAAACGGTTTATATTGAAAATGGTCACCGTGTCGAAGCAAATGAAAACATCGCTGAAACAATTGATGGTCAAGGCAAATGGCTGATGCCAACCATGGTGGATTTGTGTGCACGTTTACGTGAACCAGGTCAACAGCAACATGGAACGCTCAAATCTGAAGGTAAGGCTGCCCGTGAAAATGGGATTTTGCATGTAATTACTCCACCAGATTCAAAGCCAATTGTTCAAGATAATGGTGCATTGATTCATGGCTTAGTTGAAAAAGCCATGTTGGATGGTGGTATCTATTTGCAAGTAATTGGTGCGCAAACACAAGGCTTAAAAGGCAATCAACCTGCAAATATGGCGGGCTTGAAAAAAGGTGGTTGTACCGCCGTGACCAATGCCAATGAAGCTTTTGCCAATGATGATGTTGTGATTCGTTCACTTGAATATGCCGCGGGTTTAGACATGACCGTGGTGTTTTATGCAGAAGAACACCAAATTGCCAAAGATGGCTGTGTACATGAAGGCTTTATGGCTTCACGTCAGGGCTTGCCGACTATTCCTGCTTTGGCAGAAACCATTGCAATTGCCAAATATTTGTTAATGATTGAAGCGACGGGCGTGCGTGCACACTTTGGTTTATTGTCATGTGGTGCGTCGGTTGAGCTAATTAAAGCTGCGAAAGCTAAAGGGTTACCTGTAACTGCAGATGTTGCGATGCATCAACTACATTTAACTGATCAGTTGATTGATGGATTTAATTCGTTGGCACATGTGCGTCCACCATTACGTTCTGAATCTGATAAAGAATTGTTACGTCAAGGTGTGAAAGAAGGAGTGATTGATGCAATTTGTACTCATCATGAACCACTCAGTAGTTCCGCAAAAATGGCACCATTTGCAGAAACTCAACCAGGCTTTACTGCATTTGATAGTTATATTCCATTTGGGATTCAGTTGGTCAATGAAGGTTTGTTCACACCTTTAGAATGGGTTGAAAAAGTGACCATTAAACCTGCACAAGTTGCGAACATGGCCGAACAATGGGCGCAAGAAGCAGGTCTAGTACTGATCGATCCAACGACTGAATGGGTTTTGAGCAAAGACAGTATTATTTCTCAAGGAAAAAATACGCCTTTAATCAATCAGCAAGTAATCGGTAAAGTGGTTAAAACATTTACAGCTTAATAGTTTTATTTACTTTTTAGTTTTGCGCTTCTCATCTTTAAAGTCAACTTCGGTTGGCTTTTTATTTATTGTGACCTAATTGTTATTTTATTTTGATTTATGTAAAATAATGTAATAAAGAGGGCATATATATGAAACTAAAAACATTTTTACTAATTTCTTCACTTTCTGTTGTTTTATCTGGGTGTAATAGTATTTTCTCAAAACATGTAAAGTGTGATGATGAAAGTGGTCTAAAATTAGTCGAAGAAGTTTTACGTGAAGACTTAAATAAATTATTAGAAAATGAGTTAAAAGGTTTTATTCAGCGTGGTGAGATTAAAGATTTAGATCCTGCAAAACTAAAATTATCTGCTCAAAGTGTCCAGTTCAAATTAGTTGATAGCCGAACAGATCATATTGATCCTGATAGCACTAAAACAACATGTTCATTAGATTTAACGGTGAATATACCTTCGGATCTTGTGAAAAAGTCGGATGAAGCGAGAACGAAAGTCGGGTTTGATACTGTTGAAGCTCAGGCATTAAAAGAGGATATTGATTATATTGCCGGTAAAATTAGTAAAGATTTGCAATACACTCTTCAACCGACAGATAAGGGAGATAAGGTTATTGCATCTGTGACAGATACTAATGTGATTAGAAAATTTATTTCAGATACTTTGTTGTATGCTTTTTTAAAGCCGCAGATTGAAAAAAATCAGATAAATCAATCTTCAAGAAATTATTCTGAAAAAGAAAATGCAATGATTCAATCACGTACAGAAGCACATGAAGCTGAATATTCGGAAGGTGGTGAGTATTATGAAGGCGAATAATAATTATAAACCATAATTTTTAGATGCATTATGGTTAGTTGATAAAATATGAATCAAATTTAAAGAAACTTTAAAAGATCATTGAATATTGTGGAAACGTTATGAAATATAAAATTTTAGCTTTATTGTGCAGCACTTTGATGTTTGTTGGATGTGATCAAGTGAAGTCCATGACAGGTGGTGGAGTATCATGTAGCAATGAAACAGCCAAAGAGCTAGTTGTAGAAACATTTAGTAAAAGTGTAAGCAATTCTGCCGCTGAGCGAGTGAAGGCATTAATCTCTGAAGAAAATATTACGATTGATATGGGGAAACTTCGCGCTGCATTGAAACAAATTACATTTAATGTCACAGATGTTCGAACCAACTCATCAGACCCAAACAGTAAAAAAGAATACTGTGCGACACAATTTATTGTGAATGTCCCAGGACAAATGATTAAAGATGCTGATGCTGCAAGGGCTGTCTACAATGAGAATAATATTGCTCAAGCAGCGGTTTTATCGGATTTGACACTTGAAGCGAACCAATTAAAAAAAGAACTAGAATATATTGTCCAACCAACGGATGATGGTAAGAAAGTTTATGTAACTTTAGAGAATCCAGATGCATTAGCAATTTTTGTTCGCGATATTGCTATAGATTCTTTACTTAAATCTGCAAGACAAAATGCTGCAGAAGTTGCTCATCAGGAGCAAATGAAGGAAGAGGCACAAGCGAATGCCGATGCCGAAGAGTATCAAGCTATTTTAGTCAGTGAGGCTCAAGCTAATTTAGACAAAGCGAATGAAAATTTGAATCTCGTTTGGAATGCAACAACAGCCGATATTCGTAGTCAATTATTGGATGAGCAACGATTGTGGTTAAAAAAACGTGAGTTGGAATGTAAGCTTGAAAGTAGTGGTACGGATAATCCCGAAGTTTATCATTTGAATTGTCAAACCAATATGACAACTCAACGTACTGCTGAATTACGACAAAAAATTTATAATCTGGAACCTTAAAGTCATTTAGATTTATTATTTTTAGTTCGGAGTGAAAGTCAACTTTGGTTGGCTTTTATTTTTTAAAACAGCAACGAATTGAATTACAAAAATTAATAATATTCATAAAAATTTAAGCACATAATGTTGCAGTTATAGACAAATATATGAATTGAATCTCGAAAAAAATAAAATTTTTGATATGAGGAACACTACATGGATCTGCTCGCGCTTTTAAAAGATCGTGTTACACCAATGTTAATGACGAGTGAGACATCGGATATCGATGCAAAAAAATATGCACTCGAACAATTTTACCCATTTTTATTGACAGCATTGAAAGCTAAACCTGAGTGGATTAGTATATTTCAAAATAATTTGAATCCACGTTTAAGTGATATTTTTTCAGGGCATACTGAGCTAAAAGATCAATTTTTGGCAGCAATTAGTCAAACCGCATCACCAAATGATGTCGAGTTATTATTGAATCGTTCTATACCACCTGTTTTAAATACAATTGAAGATGAAGCTGGTTCTCGTGATCCGGTGGTCATACAGCATTATTTAAGCCAAAAGCATGAGGGTGATCATCCTAGTCTTGCGCCGTGGGCACAGGCAATTTTGGGCGCGATTGGACTAGGTGGGCTTGCGACCACAGCTCAAGCCACTGTAGCAAGTTTAGGTCAACCAACACTGAATGTTGCTAAAAATGTTGATGAAGCTCTGGTTATACCAAATGAATCTGTAGTGGAGCCGATTGTACCTGTAAGCCCTGAGCCAACAGTTGCACATTCGACAGTTGAACCCACTCCTGCAACGGTACAAAAAAAATCTAATGGCGGCTTCTGGTCTGCTTTAGTAGCATTAATTATTTTGTTGTGTCTGGCTTTTTGGGGTTTACGTAGTTGTAAAAATAATGATGTACAAACAACTCCTGTACAAACCAATCAATCAGGAGCAATAACTGCGCAAAATGATTCAATTTTTATATTATCAACCGATGATAAGGGGCAGCTACAAAGCTGTCAGGCAAATATTGGTGATGCAAGCTTCATTGCGAGTTTACAACAGCAAATTAAACAACTGTTTAGCCATCCAACAGGTTGTGTAACGGGTACAGAAGGTTTTACTTCAGCACTTGTTGATCAAGAAGCTTTTGCTGGTGTATTGAATCTGATTAAAGGCGTACCAGGTGTTTCATTGACTTGGACGGGGAATACTCTGAGCTTGAAAGGTACAGATGCGGTAATTTTACAAAAATTAGCCACACAAATTCAACCTTTGTTAAAAACAGCACATGTTCAATTAGACCAACCCCTTGATATTAATACAGCAGTAAATTCAAGTATTGATCAAGCCCAACAAGCGATGACTGCAATTAATCCTGCACAAGCTCAGCCGCAAGATATTGTAAAAGCATTGAACTTACAGATTATTAATTTTGCTAGTGGCTCAAATGTTATTCCCGAAGCGAATAAGGCTGTTTTAAATCAAGCAGCAACGTTGATGAAACCATTACCGAACGCTCAGCTTGTGATTAATGGTTATACCGATTCGGTCGGTAATGCCGATTCAAACAAAGTTTTATCACAAAAACGTGCACAGGCTGTGGCTGATTATTTAGTGGCTCAGGGTGTTGATGGATCAAAATTGACAGTACAAGGTTTTGGTCAAGAAAATCCTGTTGCAGATAATACAACCAAAGAAGGACAATTTAAAAACCGTCGTATTGCATTTGATGTTATGCAGTAATTGATATGAAGTAGGCGACATTTTGATGTTTTTCCATAATTTTAATGAGTGAATAGCAGATGTAACGTAAGATAAAGGGATGGGTCATACCACCCCTTTCTTTTTGAAAGTTGAAAAATTGGGATGGGGTAAAGTGTTTGAAGGATGAGTGATGCGTATTAGTTTGATTGGTTCGGGGCGAGTGGCGACACATTTAGCAAAAGTTTTGGCACGATCATATCAGATTGTGCAAATTTATAGTCGTCAGTACACACATGCTGAGCAGCTCGCAGAAAAAGTGAAAGCACAAGCTGTAAATCAAATTGAGTATATTCAATCGGATATTGATTTACTCATTATTGCCGTGAGTGATCAGTCTATTGCACAGGTGATTGAGCAAGTTGCAAAATACTTACCTAATGTATTGACTGTACATACCTCAGGAAGTACGGATTTATGCGTATTGACTCAGTTTCATACACGATCTGGGGTATTTTATCCTTTGCAAACATTTAGTTTAGAACGAGAAGTTGATTGGTCAACTACACCACTTTTTGTCGAAGCAAGTACAGCGCAAGATTTAGCAATTTTAAATGATTTAGCGCAAAGTTTAAGCCAAAGCGTGTATTTGTATTCTTCGGCACAACGTTTGAGTTTGCATTTGGCTGCAGTATTTGCCTGTAATTTTAGTAATTATTGTTATGACATGGCAAAACAAGTCACCGATGCACAGCAAGTTGATTTTAGCTTGCTCTATCCATTAATCCTAGAAACTGCGCACAAAGCAACACAAAATGATCCTCGAAGGATGCAGACAGGTCCTGCAATGCGTGGTGATCAGCATATTTTACAAATGCACCAAACCATGCTTGAAAGTGCTCGGCAAGATGAATTGAAAAGTGCATATACATTATTGAACGAGCAGATTTTACAGCGTCATCAAGCTCAAGATGGTGTTTATTGAGCTATTGAAAATCAAAAAAATAGCTGTTAAATGAAGGTTAAGGTATAAAAAAGAGCAGTATAGAACTGCTCTTTTTTATACCTTAGGTTTAAGTGAAATTAATTGATTTTCTTAAAGTAGAAATCATTAATTTTATGACCTGATTCAAGACCACGACGCTCAAATTTAGTTTGTGGACGCCAATCTGGACGAGGGTAGCTATTGCCTTTACCTGCTACATTTTCTAGACGTGGACGGTTATCTAAGACATCAAGCATCCATTCAGCATACGGTTCCCAGTCTGTTGCTGCATGGAATGTACCGCCCATCTCTAATTTTTCTTCAATGAGTGGCATACGGTCATGTGAAACGAAACGACGTTTGAAGTGGCGTTTTTTCTGCCATGGATCAGGGAAATAGAGTTGAACGGCATTGATGCTGTTATCAGGCATTTCACGTAGAACTTGGATGGCATCGGCATCTAATACACGAAGGTTAGTGACTTCTGCAACACTTGCTTCATAGATGCATTGAGCAATACCTGGAATATGAACTTCAATCCCGACGAAGTTACGTTCAGGATTGGCTTTAGCCATAAGCACCAATGAACGTCCCATACCAAAACCGATTTCTACAGTCAGTGGGCGTTCAGGATGTTCAAAATGTTGACGTAAATCGCCAACAGGATATTCCAAAATTAAATGACCATATTGTTCAAGCGCAGTGCGTTGCGATGTGTTCAATGGAGAAGAACGGCGCATAAACGTTACAATTTCACGTTGCTCGTGTAAATCGTCCAGTTCAACAACTTGCGAATCTAATTGATCGTTCGACATAACTCTGGCATATCTAAAAAGGAAAACGGTATTTTAAGACCTGAGCGGTGCAAGTCAATTATTTTAATATTTGAAGTGTATTTTATTGGAAAATGATTGTTGCCCTTATGAAGGTAAAAGTTGATTTTGAAGTTATATGTCGATAATTTTTAAAACCTTAAATTTGAAAGTTAGATATATGAAAATCATCTGGTTTTTTAATATTCTGCTGTTCTAAATCAGTTGTTTTTCTTGGTAAAATCACTTGAATAGTGGTTTTACCAATTTCAGATTCGAGGTTAAATTGTCCCCCAATTTTTTGTACACGAGTTAGCATACTTTGTAAGCCGATATGTAGGCCTTGTTCAACAGCATCAGGATTAAACCCAATACCATTGTCTGTAATTTCAAGAATGAGTTGTTGTTCATTTTCAATAAATGCAACGCAAATTTCAGTTGCTTGGCTGTGTTTAATGACATTGGTGAGTGCTTCTTCAATAATGCGAGAGAGTGTTAAACATTGAATTGCAGATGGTGCATACATCCATGTATTGGCAAAAGTCCATTTAGAATCAATGTTTAACTCCTCAAAGAGCTGTACAAAACGATGACGCATAGGCGCAACCCATAAGATTGGATCGTCGGCGATTTGTACGCTTGCACTTGAACCAGAATCGATAACTTGGCGTAAATCACTACGTAATAATTTTAAAATGGATATCATTTGATTTTTATCAACTTTTTCATTGTGATCAAGCAGAATCATAGAGCGAACAATTGAGCCACCTAAGCCATCATGTAAGTCATGAGAGAGGTGAATGCGCTCTTGTAAGCGGGCATTTTCTAACGCAAGTTGATGTTGAGCATTGAGTGAAATACTTAGAGATTCTTTAGCTTGAATTATAGAGTCCTCAAGTGTTTTATTAAATTCTTGAATGTATTTGTTATGATTGGCAAGACGTAAGGCTAAAATAAAACCAATTAAAAGTGTATTTATGGGCGATGTATAAGGTGAAAGAATCATACCCTCTAAAGTCAGCATATAATGTGCATCATTGATTGCGATTGGGATAAAAAATAAATATTGTACTGCTAAAACATATGACTCTTTAATTTTTGATTTATAAGCAATATATGGGTATGTGAAGCACTTCATTAAAAAAATAATAACGGCAATTGTGAATGTTACAGGGAGAAGTTTAGGTATGATTTCGTCTGGAGCACTACAAACGAGAATAATCACGATGACATTGAATGTGAATAATGAGCGTTCAATCCATTTGAATTTACGCTGTGCAAAGCGCCATGCGGCAAGACAGCCTGCTGTTGTATACATACAAAAAATAATGTTGATTAATTTATCAACAGAAAGGCTTGAAAGGTTGAAGATAGGTTCATTGTAAATCACTAATCCGCTATAAATTACCCATAAAAATGATACGGCACTAAACCACTTAAAAGCAGTATCTTTCGGTATAAATAGCCAAACCATTAAACATAGAAATCCTACTACCATATTAATCATGATATTAAAGATGGGTAGTGTTTGTTTTTCAAGGCATTGGTGTTTATAAATGGGCATCATTTTGGCATGCTCACCAAGCCAAATTTGTCCAAGACCGGATTGTTGTGTTGGCGTACCAATGACTTGAATCAGTAATATATTTTTTCCTTGCTGTAGTCCTGAAGAGTTTAAAATCCAATAACGAGGTTGATGCCAACTTCGCGATAGAGGCTCATGTATAGATTGGTCTTGCCAGACAAAATCACCATTACTGTAAAGAGCGCCAGCCATATTGATATTCGAAATGACAAGTGTGATCGGTAATTTTTTATCCGTTGGGCATTGATATGACCATTGCACTTGATACCATGTACTGCCACTGTATTCAGGCCAGCGTTTACGCCATAAATCGGGCAATGTTTTGATGGAACTCCAACCATTGGCAGGAAGTTGATCTAAGTTTTTTGCATTTGATTTTATAGCTTGGATCGATTGAATATTGGTTTGGCATGTTTCAGCTTGTGCAAATGATTTTATTGGGAGTAATGCTAGAAACAACAAAGAAATAAAACTGAGACGATAAAAAAGACTCAATTTTATATCGTTCTGCTGATTAGGTCGCAAGGAATTCCCCCTTATTTAAACGTATAAATTATATTGATCAGTATCTTAAAAGGTATGCTGATTTTTATATGCAGATAAAATATGTCGAAGTATTTAAGGCAATGGTAATTTTTATTGGCAAGTTAGCATCTGTGTATAATTTAGAACACTATTGCATTTAAATTGTTGACTAAAATTTCTACGATCTATTGTGTGAGTATTTTTAAGAGCGTAATCTTAAATGCATAATATGTAAAGATATTGTACTTAAGTATTATTCTACTTTAATGGTAGAATTGCTCTTATTACCGTGAGTCCTTTTACTGAACTGATTTGAAAATCGCCACCTAGACGTTTGATTCTAACCTGCATACTTTGAAGTCCCACATGCAGTCCTTCTTGTACAAGGTCAACGATAAATCCCTGCCCATTATCTTTAATTTCTAAAATAATCTTCTTTTGCTGATCTTCAATTAAAGAGACTTCAACATCGGTTGCTTGACTATGTTTTACAATGTTGGTTAATGCCTCTTCAGCAACACGTAATAGCGTTAAACAATTTAAAGCTTGCGGTTTAGTAACCCAATAACTAGAGAAAATCCAAGTAGATTCAATATTCATTTCTTCAAATAATTGTACAAAACGATGCCTTAAAGGCGCGATCCACATTATTGGACTCTCAGGAACTTTAACACCTAAACTTGAACCTGAGTCAATAACTTGTCTTAAGTCATTTCGCAATAATTTAAACATAGAAAGTACTTGATTTTTCTCTATAGTTTCAGAGTGATCGAGTAAAATCATTGAGCGTACTAATGATCCGCCTAAACCATCGTGTAATTCATGTGAAAGATTTAAACGTTCTTGTAGACGCATATTTTCGATTTCAAGTTGATATTTTTTATCTAAAGATTGTTCTAAATCAAAACTGACTTTTTCTACTGTTTCTTCAAGTATTTGGTTAAATTTTTCTATGCGAACAACATCTTGAGAGATTCGATAAGCTAAAATGAAAGAAAAAGCGATACTGGTAATAGGTGCCGCGAAGGGTGTCCAAGGTAACTGATTAGAATGATTAATTAGAATGATTAAGTCATGGAGGATAATGACTAAAAAACTTATAAAAATCACCGTAAGCCATAAAACATCCTTTTGGCGGTTTTTGTAGGCAATCCATTGAAAAAATATACAATTTAAAATAAATATGAAGCTCGAAAAATAGAAACTAAAAGCAAATACTGGTTGTAAATAGGTAGTGGGTGTTATAAGTAAAATTACTGTCAGAATAAAAGTGATCGAAAAAAGTAAAAATTCAAGTTTTTTAAAGTGCTGATGTGCAAAGCGCCATGAAAATAAGCATAGGCAACCAGTATAAGCAAGTAAAAAGATAAGATTTACCCGGGCAGTAAGCAGACTATTAGAAAAAGGAAATGGCTCAAGGGCAATAAAATTATAAGCAAAACATCCCCAAAATAATGAAGTTAATGCAAACCAACCATAAGCTTTTTCTTGACGGCGAAATGCCCAAATAATAAAACTAATAGTTCCAACAACAAATGTGATAATAATATTAATAAAAATTAATGTTCTACGTTCAAATATTAATTGTTCTGTTTCATTGATAATGTTTTGAGCGAGACCAAATTTGAGTTGACCTAAACCAGATTGTTGTGAATTTATCCCAGTGACACGAACTAAAATTTCATTTTGCTCATGTTGTAAGAAAGCTGAAGGTAAAATCCAATAGCGTGGCATATTCCAGCTACGTGAAAGTGGTTCTTGTAATGATTTATCTTGCCATAAAAGCTGATTATTACTGTAAACAGCACCTGCTAAAGTAATACGTTCAATTAAAAATGCAATTGCTTGATTCTGATCTTGGCATTGGTGTTGCCAAATAATTTTATACCAAGCTGTACCCGTGTAGTTTTTCCAGCGAGTCTCCCAATTATCAGGTAATTTTACGTTCTCCCAACCCTGCTGTGGAATTTTCATGGAGTTATTGGGAGCTTGGGCAACTTGCGTACTTATGATTTTAAATTTGCAAAGCTTATTTGAATCATAAGGTTGATGTGTTTCTAAAGGCTGAGCAAGCGCAATGTTATTAATTAAACAAACAAGAATGAAGAACAATTTAAAGAGTCTTGAAATCAATCGAGTAATCCTAAATTTCGCGCTGTATCCACAGCTTTGGAGCGATTCCGTACAGCAAGTTTTCGATAAATATGTTTAATATGGGACTCAACTGTATAGCGTGATAAGTTTAAATGGTTGGCAATTTCTTTATTGCTTAAACCTTGTGAGACCAATTCAAGAATTTCCAGTTCACGTTTTGATAGCATTCCTTCATTTTCTAATGCGAGGGCATTTTTTTCTACTGTACTGGTGATATTATTTTCATTGAATTGTAATTGTTTTAATATTTTTTGAGCAATAAATGGATCAATTGGAGCTCCGCCACGCAAAATACTACGAATAGAAAATGTAATTTCTAAATCATCACGCTCTTTTAAAACGTAGCCCGTTGCACCAGAACTTAGTGCATTGAAGATAGCATCCTCAGTACTCCATGCAGAGATCACCAAAATGGGAATGGTAGGATCATATTTGTTTAAAGTACTTATAAACTCTATACCATTACCATCTGGTAAGTTTAAATCAACCAATGCAAAAGATACAGAATGCTTCTCTAACAGTGCTCGTGCAATTGCAATATTTTGAGCAAAATAAAGGTCTTCTGATTGATATCCTAAATTATAAAGTATTTCTTTTAAACGTATTTGTATAAGTGGTTCATCTTCCACAATAATGACGGGTACAGGTAAACTTAAATCATTGTTAGGCATATTAAAAACTTCTAATATATTGTTTTATACTGTGGCATGTGACCAAAATAATTACTATCCCTAATATTGGGTATTTGATATTTAAACAAGACTATTTTTACACTATTTTAGTGGGTAAGTTTTCATTATATTTTAGGATAAACAAGAACAAAGTCCTATTTTTTTATTAATTTTTCTAATATTTCTTTTTATTTTTTTTAACTATATAGGCGAAAAATACCCAATCAAAGGGATAAATGATTCTTTTATAACATGCTCAAATTGGAAATATCTTTAGTTTTCCATTGTGGGGAATGTTATGAATAAAGTATTTAAAGTCATTTTTAATAAATCACTTGGACGTATGGTGATTGTATCTGAAAATGCAAAAAGTCACGGAAAGGCAAAATCAACGCAAAATACAAAAAATCAGTCAGTAGCATCTAAAATAAAAGTCATTAAACCGCTTATTGTAATAAGTAGTCTATTTTTAAGCCCGTATGTTTTTGCAGGAAATATTGTACAGAGTCTTGCTTGTTCAAATAATACTATGCCGGGTATACAACTTACTTTTCGAATTAATGGCAGTAATGCTAGTGCGCAATATATAGGTGGTAGTTATCCAAGTAGTGCAATTGCCGACTTTGCAGATAACGCCGTATCTATTGGGAGTGATTGTAGTAATTTAAATTGGGCATTAAGTAATGCTGTTGCTATAGGTGGTGCAGCTGCATCTATTTCTGGAGTTGCAATAGGAACCGGTGCTTTAGCTTATGATGAATATAATGTGGCAATGGGTTCTCAAGCAAAAGCAAGAGGCAAAAATAGTGTTGCTTTAGGCGCAAATTCAGTTACAGACCGTGCCAATACTTTTGCTGTCGGGAGTGAAACGAATTTACGTCAAATTACGAGTGTTGCAGAAGGAACACAAGCCACAGATGCTGTCAATAAAAAGCAAATGGATGATTCGGTTGGAGTCATCAATGGTCGAGTAACGACAGAAGTTGGAACGCTGAATACGCGTATAGGAACAGAAGTCGGTACGTTAAATACAAGAATGACATCTGAAGTTGGCACATTGGATGGAAAAATTGCCACCAATAGTAATGCGATTAGCACTTTAGATGGTCGAGTAACGACAGAAGTTGGCACGCTGGATACGCGTATAGGAACAGAAGTTGGCACGTTAAATACAAGAATGACATCTGAAGTTGGCACATTGGATGGAAAAATTACCACCAATAATAATGCAATTACAGCTTTAGATGGCCGTGTAACAACAGACGTTGGCACATTGAATACCCGTATCGGTAATGAAGTCAGCACATTAGACGGAAAAATCACGACTAATAGCAATGCGATTTCAGGTTTGGATGGTCGTGTGACTACAGAAGTTGGCACGTTAAATACAAGAATGACATCTGAAGTGGGTACATTGGATGGAAAAATTACCACCAATAATAATGCAATTACAGCTTTAGATGGCCGTGTAACAACAGACGTTGGCAC
>NZ_JBLYZK010000025.1:0-46133 GCF_048551395.1 Acinetobacter sp. TY1 | reverse complement strand
TCAAATGCTAAGTATGACAAAATCATTTGGCTTAATTCTTTTTTAAGTTGTTGTTCTGAAATAAGAAAACTATTATTACTCACGTATCGCATCATTGTGAACAAGGTACTATTGATAATCACAAAGGATTTATTTCTTAAGGTTTCGAAGTTCCAGTGCTGAAAGTAACGATTAAAGACATACATGCCCACTTCAAAAAAATGCTTTTCTAAAATCTGCGCCGCTTCTGAATTATTATATCCATGCCAATGTTTCAGCACCTCCATAAAGAAGCCATCATCAGCTTTCATCATGTCAAAACCGAATTGGATGCTAATAGGTACAATTTCTGCGAGTGTTAAGTTTTCTTGCGCAATTGCAATCTGTTTAAACGCCATGCCTAAGTTTTCACTTTTACGGCGTAATAGCTCTTGAATGATTTCATCTTTATTTTCGAAATATTGATAAATTGAACCGACACTGACCCCTGATTTTTCTGCAATTTTAGGTGTCGTAACCTGCACAATTCCCTGCTCTGCAATACAAAGCTGTGCTGCTTCCAAAATATCATCAACAATTTTTTTGGCACGTTGTTGTTGTGGTTGTTTCCTCACAGTATCTACTCTCTGAAATGCGAATTGAATGCGAATAATTATTCATATTATAGTTTTGATTAAATAACAATCAAAAGGTCAATACAATGTTGAATCATCCAATTGCAAAACGTTTAGCTTCTTATGAGCGTGTAACAAAGAGTGATGTGGTATCTAAAGTACTACATAAAATCACCGATCAAAATTTTATTCCCAGTTATGCAGAATATTTAGAATTGAATGACAGTCTATATGCGGGTGATATTGCCATGGATCGAGTGATGGATTGGGTGATGACTGATCCACGGCGTAACCGCAAGCGTTTTGAAATGGCTTTGTATCAAGGTGTAGATCAACTTGAAGCACCTGAGTCTATTTTAATTGAATTTTTTAAACATATTGAAACACCACCAACATGGCTAAACAAAGACAAGCTTGATCATGCTGTAAATTTCACGCAACGATTAGGGAGCAATGGCACCTTTATTTTGCGAGATTTAGCACTTATGACGGGTTATCAATATCCAGGATTCAATCAGCCTTTAATTATGACAGGTGCATTGAAAAAATTTGCAGGTAAGCGTTTAGCTGAAACACATAAATGGTGGCTTGATGTTAACCAAATAAACAGCTTCGAGCGTTTTAATGCAGGTTTTACATCGACAATTTATGTACGTTTTATTCATTCTTTAATTCGTTATCAACTGAAAAAATCACCTGATTGGGACAATGACCTATGGGGAACACCGATTAATCAATATGATCAAGCCATGACAAATGTTGCTTTTAGTGGTGTATTACTCCTCGGGATTCGTGCTATTGGTATTTTCCCCAATAAATCAGAAGCCGAATCGGTACTGCATTTTTGGAAATATGCAGGTTGGCTCATGGGTGTGGAAGAAAAATGGCTCGTCAACAAAGAGTCCGAAGCATGGAAATTACTACAATGGATGAATTATGCCCATCCCAAAATCGATCAAAGCAGTCAGATGTTAGCAAAGAGTTTGTCCAAAGAACCATTTGAACGCCAATATAAACATTTCAATACTTTCTTTCAGAAAAAAGCTTATCGGAATCATCTCGATATTACGCAGTTATTTTTGGGTAAACAAAAGATGAAAGACTTAGGCTTAAAACCGCGTCCCTTTGCATGGTATCCCTTATATTTATTGGCAAAAAATACGCTGATTTATAATGGTGCAAGGCATAGTGATCTGCTCAAAAAATATTTGCAACAACATGGGCGAGCAGAACAAGAATATGCACTCGCCTTATATCAAAATGCAGGAAAACAATTGGCGAGTATGCATCAATAGTTTTACTCAAAAGGAGATCAAAATTACTCTGATCGCCTTTTCCTGCAATGTCAGTTTCGTCTAGCCTTCCAAACGACGTTTATAAATATTTAGTACAACATCGCTAAATTCATTGAGTACATAACGTGTCCACAAATCGGCATACCAATTCACCTCTGTAGACAGGCGATAATCAATGTTCAAGGTCATACGCGTTTGTGTTGGACTCACAGCTTCAAGTTGGTAATCAGTCGTGAGTAAATTGAAATATTGACCACCTATTTTCAAATGATCATCGAGTGAGCCTTTTGGAAAAGATTGTGGTGTAAAAACATACGTCCATGCCAACTGTGTTGGCGCATTGGACTGCGTAATTTTTTCTTGAAAATGAATATCTCGTTGCCAATAAATTTGGCGCATCAATCCATCTTCTGTTTGTTCAGTCATCCCTGAAATTGGTTTTGGAAAGCCCATGGTAAAAATAGGACTATATTTAATTTCATTGGGTTGAATCTGCTGAATATTATTAATAGAAGCAAAAACAGTTTCAATTGGCGCATTGACCACAATTTCTTGTTTGGTCATACCATTATGATATTGCGATAAATCGGGCAATAGAAAAAGCCCTAAGAGTGGCAACAGTGCAATCGAATAGATTTTTTTAGAAGGTTTCCACAAATGACGACACAGCGCTCGCATTGCAAAAGCACCTAAAGTCGAGCATGCGAAAAAAATCGGTGCTGCCACAATTAAGCAAATTACGCCTTCTCTTAAAATTACACCACCAACCACAATAATCGCGAGTAAAACCCATAATTGTTGCAGTAAAACTTTAGCAATAGAATGCGGACGATTTAATGTCGTCAGATATTCAACTAAAGCCCCAAAGCTGAATGGTAAAAAAATCAAAAATGCAGTCGTCAACATGGCTTCTTGACGCAAAGCAATGAGAGAAATAAGTAAAAAGTACAATAAAATTAAAATAATAATCGGAAGTAAAACACCTAACATTGAGCGTGCGTTATATTCTTGTTCAACCTCTATACTCGGTTTATGAAAAACACGACAAATTAGACGTCGATCAGGCTGTTGAAGGGTTCGATAAATCCGAATTTCATCAATTCCCTGCTGTTTTAATTCTGTACGAAATGCTTGTTCAAATTCAGCCGTCCACTCTGTATCAGCAATAGAAACTTCACTAAAATTTTTTAATTTATTGATATAAATTTCGATTTTTTCATTCATGTATGAATTGCGCTTAAATTTTATACGCAAACATTGTGACAGAAACCACCGTCAGCAGACAATGGTTTCTATTTTCAAAATCAATTCATAACGTCAAAAGGCTGAATTAAAATTTCATACTAATCCGTGCCCAATAATTGCGCCCAGTATTATTAAACTGTTCATTAGATGCAAAACCAAACCCAGAACTTCCTGCACGGTTTAAATGTTCGGTATAAGTTTTATCAAGGACATTATCAATACCTAGAGCTAAATCAATATTATCTACAATATGATATGTTGCGTTTAAGGCCAAAGTGCTAAAGCCTTTGCTTTCGCCCATATCGTAACCCACGATATTACCCTGATTTAAACTCACTCGATCTTGCTGTGCAACGGCACGCCATAACAAACCTAATGTATATTTATCTTGTACATAACGTAAGTTAAAGCGTCCTTCTAGTGGGGCAATCTGTGGTAATGGATCATTGCTTTCACTATTTTCACCCCACGCATACATCACACTTAAATCTGCTTGAATAGCATCGGTAAATTGATAACCCACACCTGCTTCTGCACCAGCAATCACAGCATCGACATTTTTAGCACCAGCACTAAAAGATGAACCATGACCATGTCCCCCCATCGTTGGATGATTGTGGTAACTCATAAGAATGTAGTCATTAATCAAGCCTGCATAGGCAGAAACCCACGAGTTAAATGCGCCATGTTGATGTTGATAACCCAAATCGAGTTGTAACGTTTTTTCTGTCTCTAGATCATTAAATGTCGGTTTCGACATGCCCATCGTACTTGGTAAAGAATTACCATGTGCCGTACTAAAAAGTTCCCAATAATCAGGTACACGTTCAACATAACCCAATCCGATATAACTCTTTGCTTGATGCTCTGCGCTTTCATGCTCTAAACGAATAAACCCGCTTGGTAATGTTTCCTTTCGATCATCATTTAGCTTAATCGCATCAATCTTCACTTGATCAATACGCGCACCACCAACTACTTTATATTGATCATTCAATTGGTAACCAAGTTCACTAAAAGCACCATATGAATTGAACTTCATATTGGTAGCTAAAGGCATATCCATCATCATTGACTTCATACTACCAGCATGATGATTTTGCTGTGTATCGATACCTGTCATCAAACTGAGTTGATTCCATTCTGATGTCATAGCCAAACGTGAATTGAGCGTCCTACGTGTAACTTGCATCTCAGAAGGATTTGGCATCGACATCGTATGATGACCATGTGTCATTTCCATCATTGGTGGTGTACGTAAGCTAAAGTTATCCATCACATGATCGTTATAACTATAGTTAACTGATGCTTCTACTTTCTTAATTACATCAGTAATATTCGTTTTCTCAAACCGTAACCCCAAACTTTCACGAGCAAACTGTGAACCATCCATGTCACGACCTGCATATAAGGCTTCACCATCGCCTTTGCCTGCTGTCAACTCTAACCAAGTATCATCATTTGGTGTCCAACCCACTGCGACATCGGTATTCCAACGCTCCCATGCCGATGGTACGGTATTGCCATCACCATCTTGATAGCTATTAGACTCTGAACGATTGGCATTTAAACGAACATACTTTGTTTCATCGCCCACAATAGTTTCAACATTTTGATCTAAACGACCAAATGAACCAAGTAGAACACTCGCCTGACCTTCATAATGCTTTTCATTGTTTAATTTTGGCTTCTGACGTTCAAAAATCACTGTCGCTGCCGAACCTGTATTGGCATACTGGACTGTTTGAGGTCCTTTAATGACTGAAATTCGGTCATAACTTTCAGGCTGAATATAAGATGTCGGTGCATCCATACGACTTGGGCAAGCACCTAGACTTTCATTACCATCCGTTAAAATTTTAATACGTGAACCAAACATGCCTCTAAAGGTCACATCGCCATTGGTACCACCATTTTTGATTGCACTAAAACCCATAATGCTTTGTAAATAATCTGCACCATCTGTTGCAGGTACAGGTTGAATCGGCTGTTTAGGGTCTGCATGAATTATTAAACCATTACCGCCCTTTGCTGACTGGGCTGTAACGACAATAGGTGCTAACTTCTCAGCGGAATACTGCTCGACTAAATCACTAGATTCCGATGTTTTTAAATGTTCTTCTGCATGAATCATCCCTGAATAACACGCAACACAAACCGCAGCCGCAAGAGGCTGTAATAGAAAGTTAGGCTTAGCCATTTTCTTCTCACTTAATGCATAAATATAACTGTACGAGAGCCATTCAAGACTCTGAAATTTAAAGTTCTAAGTTTTAACGTTAAAGTTATGCAAAAAGCGGAGGGGCTCGCCCTTGAGGGAGCAGAAATAAACGTTGAAGTGCAAACCAAACATGAAGATAGGCTTGCTGAAAAGCAATCAGACGAACTTGAATTTTCACCAAGACTTCTTTGACTTCAAGCACAGGAGGTAAAACTAAATTGCCATAAACAGTACAATACTGACATTGATGATTTGGATCATGATGATCATGACCTAGATTGACTGATGCTTGCTGGACTTGATGATCAGAGGCAACGTAAATAGCAGACTTTTGATGTTCAACTGCACTTTGCTGAGGCACTTGTTGATGGCTATCATGTCTGCTGCCATAATGAGCATGGTCATGTAGCGAAGATTTTTCATATTGCTGATGGTTTAAATGTTGATTACTCTGACTCTGAGCACTTTTAATTTGATAATAATTACTCTGTAACAAAGCTTGAGAAACAGTTTCACAGACCGGAGCAATTTGATATTGCTTCGGTAACAAAGGCTGTAAGAAAACAGCAATCTGTAAAAATACTGCGCCGAATCCTAGCAGCAGCCCCATTCTCAACAACAAAACGTTCATCTCAACATTTTCATGGTTTTAGTATAACAAAGCCCAATCAAAATTGGGCTTCATCTTTCACATACATGTAAAACAAAATTTTAACGCTTTACAGGTGCTTTATCTTTCACACGTTGACGTACTACTTTCTCTACTTTTTCACGTGCCCGTTGACGTTTTAAAGGCGAAAGATAATCGACAAATAGTTTACCGTTCAAGTGATCCATTTCATGTTGAATACACACTGCGAGTAATCCATCTGCTTCCATTTCAAATGCTTGACCATCTAAACCAATTGCATTGATTTTCACGCGTGACGGACGCTCAACTTTATCGTATATTTGAGGAACGGATAAACATCCTTCTTCATACGGTAGCATTTCTTCAGTCAATGAAGTAACTTTGGGGTTAATGAATACCATCGGTTGATCTTTATTTTCAGACAAATCCATAACGATAAGCTGAATATGATGATCAACTTGTGTCGCAGCCAAGCCTATACCGGGTGCTTCATACATGGTTTCAAACATGTCAGCGGCCAATTGACGAATATCATCTGTCACGGTTTCGACAGGTTTTGCAATGGTGCGCAAACGGGGATCAGGAAAACTTAAAATAGGTAATAAGGCCATACTGTATCCTCACTGGCTATGCCATTGATCTTAAAACTAAATGAAGAATTATGCTTCATTAAAAAAAAATGTGTAAGATGTTTATTATAACGCATATAGATCCATAGTTTCAGGAATTATGATAATGAAAAAGGTTTTCAAGGGCATAGTTAACTTTCATGCCACGGGGTTTAAAAAACACGTTCTTGCAATCGCACTTTGTGTTAGCGCAGGTGTCGCTTATATGGATGTTGCTGTTGCAGCAAGTCCGAACCAAAATCCACCCGCATTAAAAGCAAGTGCACCCTATGTCTATGTCGTTAAACGTGGCGATACACTGTGGGATATTGCTGGGAAATTCTTAAATAGTCCTTGGCGTTGGAAAGAAATTTGGGCAAGCAACCGCCACGTTAAAAATCCACACTGGATTTATCCTGGTGATAAACTTTTGCTCTGTACACTTGATGGTCGCCCACTCATTGGTAAAGATGAAGGCGATGGTTGCGAAGGCATTATTCGTCGTCATCAAGGTGGTGCTTCGCTTCAACCACAGATACGCATTGAATCTTTAGCCAACACTATTCCTGTCGTTCCTTTGGCATATATTCAACAATGGCTTGATCATAGTATTGTAGTTTCACCTGAATCACTGACCAATATTCCTTATATTTTAGGTGCAGCCGATAATCGTGTGATTACAGGTGCCGGTCAAACTGTCTATGCACGTGGTAATGGCTTGGTGACAGGTCAGCAGTATGGTGTTTTCCGTCAAGGTGAACCGTATACATTTACCGACGCAACAGGTAAAAAAATCAATGCAGGCATTGAGCTAGTTGAAGTCGCATCTGCAACTGCAGTCGCAGATGAAAATGATATTACAACACTTGAACTCACGAAGAGTTTCAATGCTGAAGTACGTAAAGGTGATTTTGTATTACCACAATACGATAACAACATGCCAAGCCTGTTCTATCCAACAATTCCAAATGAAGTGACGGACGGTGGTCAGGTCGTACGTGTACAAGGTTCGATTGGAACTGCTGCACAACATGGTGTTGTCACTTTAGACCGTGGTGCATTACATGGTGTGAAATCAGGTCAAGTCTTTAGCATTTACCAAAAAGGTGAAACAGTACGTGATCCGCAAACTAAAGAAATGGTGAAATTACCTAATCAGCGTGTCGGTACAGTCATGATTTTCAAAGCATTTGATCAGTTAAGCTATGCTTATGTACTCGATAGTTCATTACCTATTAAAGTTGGTGCTGAAATTCAGCCACCTCCTACAACAGGCTACTAATCTTCTTACTTAGGTAAATAACGATGCTGAACCAAATTTCTTTGCAACATGCAAAGACCATTCAACTGTGGTATTTGGTTCAGCATTCACTTTCTGCTTTTCGTAAATTAGAACAATTTTTTGGTTCGGTTGAAGCTGCGGTTTCAACCGAAAATTTATCTAAATGGTCTGAAATCAAACTCCACAAAAGCCATTTAGAACGTGCCAAAGAGATACTTACACCTCTTGGGGAGCAAAAATTTCAGCGTTGTCTTGATCAAATCAAGCAATATACAGATTTTATTGTGACTGAGTCTGAACTGTACTATCCTCAACAATTACTTCCCTATAATGATCATCCTCCAATTTTATTTGGCAAAGGTAATCTTCAAAATTTAAGTCAACCCCAAATTGCTATTGTTGGTAGTCGTAAGCCTAGTCCACACGGCAAACAGGTTTCTTTTGATTTTGCATATTATTTAAGTGAAAAAGGCTTTTTTATTACGAGTGGACTAGCACAAGGGATTGATGAAGCTGCTCATATGGGAGCGCTTGAAAATCATCGAACCATTGCTGTGATTGGTACAGGGCTTGATCTCACTTATCCATCACAAAATGCAGGATTACAGAAGAAGATTCTACAAAATTCAGGAACCGTGATTTCTGAATTTTTACCGAATACAAAGCCATTGCAACAACACTTTCCTCGGCGCAATCGTATTGTCAGTGGACTCAGTATTGGAATACTCGTTGCCGAAGCAGCTGTCGAAAGTGGCTCACTCATTACAGCAAAATTAGCCGCCGAACAAGGTAAACTTACCTTTGCTATTCCAGGGCATATTTACAGTGATTTTCATCGTGGTTGTCATCAACTGATTCGTGAAGGAGCGATTTTGGTTGATCATCCTGAGCAATTGATTGAAGATGTTGCCCTACCTACACAATGGCATTACCAACAAAAAAATGATGAAAGTTCACGTACTGACATAAGCCCAACAATAAATACTAGTACTTCTAACGACATTCCTCAACATCTATTTTTACTGTATCAGCAACTTGATTGGACTGGACAAGATATTGATTCTCTTTCAGAAAAACTCAATATCAATATTGCCGAATTAACTGCATCACTCATGGAACTAGAACTTTTAGGACTGTGTATTCAACAATCTGGGCTTTACTTACGTTGCCGTAAAAGTTTTTAAGGTTCACAATAACCTTTTCAACTTTGCCAAGGTACGGATCTATGATTACAACCTCAGTTGCTGAAGCTGCCGAATATTTAACTCAAGGCAAAGTACTTGCCTATCCGACAGAAGCAGTATGGGGCTTAGGTTGCGACCCATTTAATGAACACGCTTTCCTTGAAATTTTACGCCTGAAACAACGACCCATTGAAAAAGGTGTGATTTTGCTTGCTAGCCACATCAATCAAGTTGAGCATCTGTTACAAAATTTACAACCTGCTGTTCGTGAACAAATTATTGAAACATGGACAAATCGTACATTGAACGATCGCGCTACGACATGGTTACTTCCTACCGATGAGCATATCCCGACTTGGATTAAAGGTGACCATCCTAAAGTTGCTGTCCGTGTCACAACACATCCACTCTGTGTTGCTCTCTGTAATGCGTTTAATGGCTTTATTGTATCGACTAGTGCCAATCCTGCTGGGCTTGAACCTGCACGCTCACTACAAGATGCAAATCAATACTTTAACTTTGAAATCAATTACTTAAATGGGGACTTAGGCTTAGGCACTGAACCTAGTAAAATTTTAGATGCTGAATCTGGAAACATTATTCGTGCTTAACTGTAATTTTATTGCTTAAACATCCCTTAAATATTAATTCATTTTGTTAATTATAATTGAATAGACAAAAAAAAAGCTCAGTCATAACTAAGTGACTGAGCATGAAAAAGGATGTGCAAAACACATCCAGAGGGTCTTGAAAATTCATTGAGAAAATCAGTTTATAAATTATTAGAAGAACTGTGATTTTCAATGCGAGTATTATGCGATAAATGATTTTTTTATACAAATATTTTATTTATCTTATGTTTAGAGATATAAATGCAAAAAAGTGAAATACAAAAAAGGTATTCAAACTAAGTTATTCTTATAGTTTATTAAATTTATTTTTTTTACATTTATACAGATCACTATAAGCTCATAAAATCATGCATTTGATCCCCAAAATAGGTTTTACTTGTTTGTTTTTTAATCAAATTAGTGTAACTTTCCACTTTTGTCTAATTATATAATATAAATAACTGAGATTTATACCGTAACTTTGCGCTTTTTTTGTGCCAATATAATGCCAAGTACAATAATTACACCGCCAATACTATGATAAACCGTCCACGCTTCTTTTAACCAAAAATACGCAATAATGGCAGTAAAGACAGGCATCAAATTCATAAAAATACTCGTTCGATTAGGACCAATATATTGCACTGCCATCATCCACAGCAAAGGTGCCATCAATGAAGGGAAAATACCTGCATAAAAAACACTAGCGGCATTTTCTGCATTCAGCGAATCTAGACCATTCCATAAGACAAAGGGTAAATGGTAGATCAAGGTAAATCCAATCTGAACATAAAGGCTAATGAGTAAGGGAACCTTCAGTTGCCATTTTTTCAAAAAAACACCATAAAATGCGTAGAAAAAAACAGCAAAGATCATCATGATATCGCCCCAATGTTGCCCAAGTTGCAATAAGCTGATGAAACTCCCCTGCCCCATGACATACAGTAGACCTGTAAATGACAAAAGACTGCCCATTACAGCAAAACGATTAGGCACTTCTTTTAAAATTACGAATGATACAAAGAGCGTAAATACAGGAATAAAGGCATTAATAATACCCATATTGGTCGCCGAAGTATGATGCGATGCGCTATACGCTAGACCTTGATATAACGCCATACCAAAAGCACTCAGTACAGCAAATTGATGTAAATGAGCTTTAATCAATTGACGTTGTTGCCATACTTTTATTGCCATAAATGGGGTTAAAACAATAAAAGCAATCAACCAACGATAAAAACTAATACTCACAGGTGAAATGTAGTCTGCTACATAGCGTGTAACTGCAATATTCATTGACCAAATAAATACAGCAAGCACAGGAAGCGCAAATGCCCACCACATTTTTTGTTGAGTCTTTAACATTTTCATCTCTCTGCTACTGAAACAATCAAGGTTACGCCCATTACGCTCACCTATTTACTGAGAAACATTATCAATTAAGTCCAATTAAATTAAAATATGGTATTTCAGACATATATAGGGCATTTCCGCCCCATTTATATTTTAAAATCAAAGCATGAGAGAATGTGATTAATCAATTACTTCCTACACCACCCACAATAACAATCAAGCTGAAGTACAGTTGACAATTTTTATAGTGCCAAGCAAGCTAATTGTACTGAAAATCAATGGATGTAAATATGTTTTCCACACTGATTTCAATTGATGAATTTTTTTATCAAAAACATGATGTTGTGACTCCACATTGCAATTTA
Source organism: Acinetobacter sp. TY1 (assembly GCF_048551395.1). NCBI lineage: Bacteria > Pseudomonadati > Pseudomonadota > Gammaproteobacteria > Moraxellales > Moraxellaceae > Acinetobacter > Acinetobacter sp. TY1. Next base: position 34,745 of record NZ_JBLYZK010000025.1, on the reverse strand, counting down.
TGGGGAGATTTTAATTTGAGTTTGAATGGTACTTTAGAGCTCAATGTCGCAGACCAAATTTATCTATCACCACCCAATTATGGTCTATGGATTCCACCACAGACTGAACATTGTTGTACTGCGGTGAATGAGCATTTAACCCATTATATTTGTATTCGAATTCACCCTAAACTGTGTCAGTCTTTTGCTCAACTCACTCAAACATTAAATGTACGCCCTTTTTTACGTCAGACCATAACTGAAATTTTAGAGCAACAAAAACAAAGATGTAGCGATCCCGAATATTATGAGCAACTTTTACAATTGCTCTTTCGACAAATTCAAAAAAGTACCCATTATCAACATTATCTTCCACAGAGTAATCATCCTATTTTAAAACCCATTCTTGATCGCCTGTCTGAAACTCAGCATTTTCATTTAAGTTTGCAAGAAATTTTAGATCAGGTTCAAATTTCTGAAAGGCATGCATTGCGACTGAGTCAGCAACAATTACAAATGAGTCTATCTGAATGGCGTAATCGCTCTAAAATCATCTACGCTATCTCACAAATTCAACAAGGTGTATCCATTAAAAAAATTGGTTTGGAACTTGGTTATCAACATAGCTCTAGTTTTATTGAATTTTTTAAACGCTTTACAGGTCAAACTCCTGCCCAAATGCGACACCAATAAGCGTATCTAAAAAGATAAATCGGATGTTTTTTTATTCTGTTTTTTTAACCAGCACTCCAACCCATGAAGTTATTTTAATAACCTTATATACAAAAAAACTATAGTCAATTTAGGTCTAATTATGAGAATTTAACTTATATATGTAGCAAGCATATTTAAATATATGCCTTAAAGTATTCGGATTTAAATTTTTATTCTCAATAATAAAGGTCTTATAATGAAAAAATCATTACTCGTTTCACTCTGTACAGCAGCATTAATTTTAACTGCATGTGACAAAAAATCTAACGAAAACACTTCAAGCTCAAGCAATACACCTGCAACCACAACATCTGCTCCTGCTGCAACACTCAGTACAGCAAATAGTGCAGATATGAAAAGTGATTTTGTTACCATCCAAACCCTTTCCAGTACGCGTGCGCAAGAAGCTTTAACATTTCAGCAAGACATGATGAAAGCAGCTCAAAAAGGCGACAAGTCGGCAATTTCAGGTATTGTTGATAATTTAAAAACCTACGTTACCAATTTCAATAATGATTTGGATGGTTTGGCACTAAAAAGTAGTGAAGGTGCTTCTCTACGTGACAAAATGAAAGAAGCAAATACTCTGAGCCTTTCGCTTTCGGAAGAAAGTATTAAAATGCCACCAGATACAGCAAAACTTCAACAATTACAAACTCAAGCAATGGAACTTCAAAAAACTGTACTCGCTGAAATGCAAGCTCTACAAGCTGTAAAATAATCATGATCTAAATCTATAATTATTTATTTTTACTGTAAAAGCAGATCATTTGATCTGCTTTTTTGATCTCACTCGCATATCATTGACCTACTAAAAATAAAATTTGCATTTAAGTTGAGAAAAACTTGTCTAGACGCTGAATTATCGTTAAAACATACACTCAAACTAGATAAACATAGCAAGGATTTCAGCATGGCATCTGTATACGATATTCCAGTCAAAACCATACAAGGTACAGACACCACACTTAATCAATATGAAGGCAAAGTTCTTTTAATTGTTAATGTTGCTTCAAAATGTGGTTTAACTCCACAATATGAAGGACTTGAAAAACTATATTCTGAAAAGAAAGATCAAGGTTTAGAAATTCTTGGTTTTCCTGCAAATAATTTTCTTGCACAAGAACCAGGCACAGATGAAGAAATTCAGAAGTTCTGTTCTTTGACTTACAATGTCGAGTTTCCATTATTTGCCAAAATTTCTGTGGCAGGCGATGACAAACACCCATTGTATGACACACTCATTCACGCTATTCCTGAACGTTTAGGTGAAGGTCCATGGTGGAAAGATCTTGTTGATTATGGTTTAACACCAAATCCAAAACCTGAAGTGCTATGGAACTTTGAAAAATTTGTTGTAAATAAACAAGGTGAAGTTGTTGCGCGTTTTGCACCAGACATTACAGCCGATGATCCACGCTTACTCGAAGTTTTGCAGAATGAACTTGCTAAATAAGTTATTGCTTGACCCAATTTAGAATGATTCAAATACACGGTAAAAAGGAACGAATAGCGTTCCTTTTTATGTATTGATATGACTTATTGTTATGACTTTGCAACAATCCAATTTTTATTCACATTTCCACTTTATAGTTCAAAACCAATAGTCAAAGTATTTTAAAGAAATTCAGATGCATGCAATGAAAAAGCTCGTCCAAGGAGCACTCCTCCCTTTCGTCATTTTTACCTCAGGTATTTTGTTATTGGGATGTGAGCCATCACCTGAACAATCAAACTCTCAGAACTCAAATGCTAAAGCGTCCTCAGAGCAGGCTCATAGTGACCATGAAAATCAGGCAGATACAACACAAACTCAATCTGAACTTAAAAGTGGCAATATGTTCTATATCGCTCGCGATGTAGCTGATGTTCAATTTAAAGCAGGTGGCTATGTTGAAAAATTGACCCAAGCACAAGCAGATCTACAAAATGCGATTGAATCCAAAGACCAAAATGAATTGCAAAATACAGTAAAAACATTAAGCCAAGAACTACAAGGCTTCAATACAGCCCTCATTTCCCTAGATTTAAAAAGTCAGGAAATTGATGATATTCGTCAACATGTTTTACAAAGCAATAAAGAGTTACTCAATTCAGCATTACTCAATGGCAATATTGATGTGAGTAAAATCAACATTAAACAGTTTGAACAACAAGTTGGCAATATTCAAACTGAAATGCTTAAACTTGCGGCTATGCTCATTCCAACTGCCGATGCTAATTCCACAAAGGAATAAAGTTACTCTATTTTAATATTACATTGAGTATCCTGCCCTTTTGCCCGTTTGATTTCCTGACGAAACCGTGAACTTGCATAAGGGTAATCCTTTGGTACAAATAATGTTAAACGAGTTTTATGAGGCTCAACACTTTCTAACAAAACTTTAGATAAATAAGCACCGCCTTTACTTCGAGCGAAAATCGTCCCCATTTCAAAGTGTTCTTCCAATTTACTATCTGTAAAAACAAAATCTTGCTTTGATGTAAATGCAATACATTGGCTATAGGCTAATTTTAAATTTTTGTAGGCTTGTAAATAGTTAATTTCTAATTCTGCTTGCATGCCATTTTGAATTGAATTTGCCACCAAAGCCGCTTCAGTTGGCTGATGAGTCTTGGTTAGTTCAAATTGATGCTGACAGGCGCTCAAAGTACTTACAATACAAAAATACAATAAGGCCTTCTCTAATAATACTTTTTTCATTTTAATTTTTAAACTTAAGCTTGATTCTCATAGGTCTATCTTGCATGATTTACCACACAATTTAGCATATTTTTGTAGCCATCTATGCAACTGATTATTTTTACAGGTGTTCAAGCATCGGGTAAGTCAACATTTTATAAACATTATTTTTATGATACACATCTGCGCATCAACCTCGATATGTTGAAAACTAGGCATCGTGAAAATATTTTGTTTGAGGCGGCATTACGATCTAAAACCAAAATGGTAATTGATAATACCAATATGACGATTTATGACCGTGAGCGTTATATTCAACGGGCAAAAGATGCTGACTTTGATGTAGTTTCTTTTTATTTTGAAACCGATTTAGAAAGTACTTTACACCGCAATACACAACGTGAAGGCAAAGCCAATATTCCTGAACAAGGTGTGAAAGCCACTTTCTACAAACTGCAAAAGCCGACATCTTCAGAAGGATTTAATGCACTGTTTAAAGTTAAACTAATTGAAAACGATGGATTTTCGATCCTACCCATAAATGACTAAAAGTAATCAATAGTTATTGAGTAGAGCGCCACGCTGTAAAAGTCATTTGAATTTGTTGTTCAATGTCTGCTGATACTTTTCTTGATTCTAAAGTGGAGAAATCCCCTCGATAAGTTTCCCTCACAATTAAACCTGCTATTTCTTCAATGGCCACTCTACCTTGTGATTGGAATCTTTTAATTTCATTTTCAGTAAGTTTAATATCCCAACAAGAGACAACTGAACTCATATCTATTGCAATGCTGAGATAGTAATTGGAATCATCTTGGTAGAGTTCCCAAAAGTGGGGCTGTTGGTCAATAAGGTGCATAATTTTTTGAAATCCTTTTTTATTCTTTAGATTATGCTAAGTACACAATTTAATACATGCAACTTTAGGTGGTCTATCTTTAAATTAAATCAGTAGAAATTTAGAGCTTTCATGCGCCTAAATTTAGAAAATTACAGTTTTTTCTTTGGCTTTCTTTTACACATGGTTTCTCTAACTACAGATATAGAGTGTCTTGGAGATGATTTCAACCTAACGCTATTCACTGCTTTTTTGATACTTCATTCTCCAATTTGTAATATACAAAAAGCTGATGAATTAAATTTTCTAAAACATTAAGATATAAAATTAACTCTTTTCTAGATTTAAAGTCGGCTCGATGAGTTGCATAATTACCTAAATAACGAATATTACCCAACAATTCTCTTTGTTTTGTAAAGATAAATCCACCACTCTCAAATTGATTTAAAATACCCCCTAAATCATCAAATTTCCCAAAATACTTAATTATTTTCTCTAAAAAGAGTGCTTAAACCGAATTCAGTTAATAAAGGCAATTTATTATTTGCTCACACTCATAAAGTCTAAGACACTCATCTTCATAAATTATATGATTTCTAATATTTATAAAAACTTCATGCTTTATGGCAACGTTACAAGTTACACATAAGCATTTTTCAAAATTCTCAACTTGCTCTAATTTCTCAATTTTTTAGAACATTGGACAGAATCAATTATTCTTTTGCATCAAAAGACCTTATATTGTTCATATTTAATCTTATTTATAGCATAAAAAAACCGCCCTTTCGGACGGTTCTTCAATCTCGAACTGTGTCTTATTGAGCACGGTTCTTGATTTTGCGGATGGTATCCAACTGAGCAGCAGTTTCTGCAAGAGCAGCCAAAGCAGCAGCTGAGTCCAAATCGCTCTTTTGATTTGCAAGCAAAATTTCAGCATTTTTACGTGCTTCTAAAATTGCAGCTTCATCTAAGTTATCGGCACGAACTGCAGTATCTGCAAGAATCGTAACAACATGCGGTTGAACTTCTAAAACACCACCAGATACATAGATTAACTCTTCTGTACCATTTTCAAGCAGAACGCGAATCGCGCCCGGCTTAAGCAAAGTTACCAACGGAGCATGACCAGGCATAATACCTAGTTCACCGCCAGCACCTTTTGCAATTAGCATAGTCACAGCGCCAGAGTACAAAGACTCTTTAACACTTACAACGTCACATTGCATAGTCGACATGTGAATCTCCTAAAATAGAGTTGCTAATTAAAGCTTCTCGGCTTTAGCGATCACTTCGTCAATACCACCAACCATATAGAACGCTTGTTCTGGAATGTGGTCGAATTCACCAGCTAACAGACCTTTAAAGCCACGAATCGTTTCTTTAAGCGGTACAAGTTTACCAGGAGCACCAGTAAACACTTCAGCTACGTGGAATGGCTGAGAGAAGAAACGTTGAATTTTACGCGCACGGTAAACAGTCAATTTGTCTTCTTCTGCAAGCTCATCCATACCAAGAATTGCGATAATGTCTTTCAATTCTTTATAACGTTGAAGAACGTTTTGAACTGAACGAGCAATTTCGTAATGCTCAGTACCAACAACTAAAGGATCTAATTGGCGTGAAGTTGAGTCAAGTGGATCGATCGCTGGATAAATACCAGAAGATGCGATGTCACGGCTCAATACTACAGTTGCATCTAAGTGAGCAAATGTAGTTGCAGGCGATGGATCTGTTAAGTCATCGGCAGGTACGTATACCGCTTGAATTGACGTAATAGAACCAGACTTAGTCGATGTAATACGTTCTTGAAGAACACCCATCTCTTCTGCAAGTGTAGGCTGATAACCTACTGCAGATGGCATACGACCTAGAAGTGCTGATACTTCAGTACCCGCTAGTGTATAACGATAGATATTATCTACGAACAATAATACGTCACGACCTTTGCCGTTTTCATCTTTCTCGTCACGGAAATACTCAGCCATAGTCAAACCAGTCAACGCTACGCGTAAACGGTTGCCTGGTGGCTCATTCATCTGACCGTAGACCATTGCTACTTTGTCTAGAACGTTAGAGTCTTTCATTTCGTGATAGAAGTCATTACCTTCACGAGTACGCTCACCAACACCAGCAAACACAGATAAACCTGAGTGAGCTTTAGCGATGTTGTTGATCAACTCCATCATGTTTACAGTTTTACCAACACCGGCACCACCGAACAGACCAACTTTACCACCTTTAGCAAACGGGCAAAGTAAGTCAATGACTTTAATACCAGTTTCTAAAAGGTCAGTAGAAGCAGCTTGTTCAGCATAAGAAGGTGCTTGACGATGAATTGGCAAACGCGCTTCAGTTGCAACAGGACCAGCTTCATCGATCGGGCGACCAAGAACGTCCATGATACGACCAAGAGTCGCTGTACCTACAGGTACAGAGATTGGAGCGCCAGTATTCGTTGCGTTCAAACCACGCTTAAGGCCTTCAGTAGAACCCATTGCAATAGTACGAACTACGCCATCACCAAGTTGTTGCTGAACTTCTAAAGTAGTTTCAGTACCATCAACATGGAGAGCGTCATAGATCTTAGGAACGCTGTTGCGTTCAAACTCGACGTCGATAACCGCGCCGATGATCTGAATGATACGACCGCTATTCATTGCTGTCTCCTCAATTCAAAATAATGTTAAACGGCAGCGGCACCACCAACGATCTCAGAAATTTCCTGAGTAATCGCGGCTTGACGCAGCTTGTTATAAATAAGTTGTAAGCTCTTGATGATGTCGCCTGCGTTATCGGTTGCAGCTTTCATTGCCACCATACGTGCAGATTGTTCACATGCAATATTTTCAATCACACCTTGATACACCACTGACTCGATATAACGAACCAATAAACCATTTAATAGCTCTTCAGCTTCTGGTTCATACAAGTAGTCCCAACCATATTGACGGTTTAGACCTTCTTCCGTTTCAGCCGCAGCCAAAGGAACAAGTTGTTCTACTTTTTGGTTTTGAGTCATTGCATTGACGAAGCCATTAGATACAAGATAAATACGATCTAACTCGCCTTTATCAAATGCATCCAACATTACTTGTACTGAGCCAGACAACTGTTCAAGACTTGGTGTATCGCCTACATTCGTAGTCGCACCTAGTACTTTACCGCCGTAGTTTTTAAAAAACGAAACCGCTTTTTGACCAATCAAAGCAAATTGAACTTCAATTGACTGCTCTTGTTGCTGTTGAACGTGTTTAACCACTTTCTTGAACAAGTTAATGTTCAAACCACCAGCAAGGCCACGATCTGAAGAAACAATGATATAGCCAACGCGCTTAACAGGGCGTTCAACCATATAACGGTGTTTGTATTCAGGGTTCGCTTGTACCAAATGAGCAATTACACGGTGCATATTTTCGGCATACGGACGGCCTTGAGCCATGCGCTCTTGCGCACGACGCATCTTAGAAGCTGCTACCATCTGCATCGCTCGAGTAATCTTTTGCGTGCTTTTGATACTAGCTACTTTGGCGCGAATTTCTTTTAAATTTGCCATACGCTAAACCTAGTATTCAAAGGCCCTTTCGAGCCTCCGAAGGTTGATTCCGTGAACCAAACCATCACTAAATTTCAACTGGTTGAAACTTAGTAAGTTTGAGTCGCTTTGAACTTCTCAATACCTGCTTTGAATGCTGCTTCGATTTCTTTATCGTAAGCACCAGTCTCGTCAATTTTTTGCATTAACGGCGCATGTTCTGCGCGGAAGTAAGAAATTAACGCAGCATCAAAGTCTACGATTTTCTTCACTTCAACGTCAGTCATATAACCTTCGTTAGATGCATAAACTGAAACAGCTTGGTCAGCAATTGAATATGGAGCATATTGTTTTTGCTTCATTAATTCAGTTACACGTTGACCATGTTCAAGTTGCTTACGTGTTGCTTCATCAAGGTCAGAAGCGAACTGAGCAAATGCTGCCAATTCACGATATTGCGCCAAAGCAGTACGGATACCACCAGACAATTTTTTGATGATCTTCGTCTGAGCAGAACCACCAACACGCGATACAGAAATACCTGCGTTTACAGCTGGACGGATACCCGCATTGAACAATGAAGTTTCAAGGAAGATCTGACCATCAGTAATCGAAATTACGTTTGTTGGTACGAATGCAGATACGTCACCCGCTTGAGTTTCAATAATCGGCAATGCAGTTAATGAACCAGTTTGGCCTTTAACTTCACCGTTAGTGAATTTCTCAACGTAGTCAGCAGATACGCGCGAAGCACGTTCAAGAAGACGCGAGTGAAGATAGAATACGTCACCTGGATACGCTTCACGACCTGGTGGACGACGTAATAACAATGAAATTTGACGGTAAGCAACTGCTTGCTTAGACAAATCATCATAAATAATTAACGCATCTTCACCGCGGTCACGGTAGTATTCACCCATTGTACAACCAGAGTACGGAGCTAAATACAGCATTGCTGCTGGATCAGATGCACCTGCTGCGACAACAGTTGTATACGCCATAGCGCCAGTTTCTTCTAGCTTGCGCACAACAGTAGCGATAGTCGATTGTTTTTGACCAATTGCTACATATACACATTTAATACCAGAGTGTTTCTGAGCGATGATCGCATCGATCGCCATTGCTGTTTTACCAGTTTGACGGTCACCGATGATTAATTCACGTTGGCCACGGCCAACTGGAATCATTGTATCAACTGATTTATAACCAGTTTGTACAGGCTCATCTACCGACTGACGCCAAATTACGCCTGGTGCTACTTTTTCAACAGCATCAGTTAATTTTGCATCGATCGGGCCTTTACCATCAATCGGGTTACCCAAAGCATCTACTACACGGCCTAAAAGTTCTGGACCAACCGGAACTTCTAATACACGACCTGTGCAACGCGCTTTTTGGCCTTCTTGAAGGCTTAAGTAGTTACCTAAAACAACGACGCCCACTGAATCCTGTTCTAGGTTCAGTGCCATACCGTATAGGCCGCCGTCGAATTCGATCATTTCACCGTACATAGCATCAGCTAGGCCGTGAATACGCACAATACCGTCGGAAACCATAACAATGGTCCCTTCGTTCTTAGCGGTCGCGCTGGTGTCCAGATCGCCGATACGCTGTTTAATGAGCGCACTGATCTCGGATGGATTCAGTTGTTGCATTGCGCTATACCTCAATCGTTTTAATGTTCAGTCTTCTTTTATGCAATTTTGATTTATCAATCATTATGCAAGAAGACGTGTTCGCATTTTTTCAAGCTTGCTAAGCGCAGAATCATCTATCACTTGGTCGCCAGCACGAATAACTACACCGGCAATTAATGCCTTATTCACTTCTACCGTTGCTTTCACAGCACTGTTAAAACGCTTTTCGAGCGCATGTATCAGTTTCTGTTCTTGAACAGCATCAAGTGGAAATGCAGATTCAATAATGACATCTACAGTGTTGTTGTTCTGTGCTTTAAGTTGTTCGTATTCTGCTTCAATTTCAGGTAACAAAGCCACACGGCCATTCTCTGCAAGAAGTGTCAAAAAGTTTGACACTGATGCAGTTTGTTGTTCACCTAAAACTTTCGCAAAAAGTTCGACCTGCTGAGCAGGAGTCAACTCTGGGCGACTTAAATAAGCGGAAAATGCTTCATCTTGCACCGCAGCACTGAGCAGTTGTAATACAGTTGACCAAGTGTCAGTTGCATTCTGTTCAGTAGCATAAGCAAATGCTGCTTTAGCGTATGGTCGTGCCAACGTCAAGAATTCAGCCATATTCGCCTCGCTTAAAGTTTAGCTGCCAGCTGATTCAGCATGGCATTATGAGCTTCTGCGTCAACTTGCTGGTTCAGAATTTTTTCTGCGCCGGCAACTGCAAGAGCAGCAACTTGTTGACGTAATTCTTCACGAGCAGCATTGATATCTTGATCAACAACATCTTTCGCTTGTTGACGAATACGCTCACCTTCAGCAGATGCTTGAGTACGCGCTTCTTCTACCAATTGCGCACCGCGACGGTTCGCTTGCTCGATCAACTGAGCTGCTTGTGCTTTCGCTGCATCAATTTCAGCTTTCACTTGAGCTTGCGCATCCGCAAGGTCAGCTTTCGCTTTTTCAGCAGCATTTAAGCCATCAGCGATTTTACGCTGACGCTCACTAATCGCACTGATTAGTGGTGGCCATACAAACTTCATGCAGAATGCGACAAACATCGCAAATGCAATCGCTTGGCCAATCAATGTGAGGTTGATATTCATTGCTATTCCTCAAATAGTTGATTTCGGAATGTAGCGAATTAACCCAATAAGCCGATGAACGGATTTGCGAAGATAATGAACAAGCCAATACCAACACCGATCATAGGCACAGCATCAAGAAGACCCGCGATTAAGAACATACGAGTTTGAAGTTGTGGAGCAAGTTCTGGTTGACGAGCTACAGCTTCAAGGAAGCGACCACCTAAAAGACCAAAACCAATTGCAGTACCTAATGCGCCAAACGCGATTAAAAGGGCAGCTGCAACAGCAGATAAGCCAACTACTAAATCCATGAAAAAATCCTCAGAGGTTGAGTTTAAATCAAACAAAAAAACTGTAGCTCAACCGCCTTAGTGCAGCTGAGCCATATTCATTAATGCTTTTCGGTAGCCATACTCATGTACACGATAGTCAGCATCATGAAAATGAATGCTTGTAACGTGATAATAAGAATATGGAAGATCGCCCAAGGCACAGACAACGCCCATTGTACCCAGAAAGGTAGTAACGCGATCAAGATGAAGATTAACTCACCTGCATACATGTTACCGAACAGTCGAAGTGCCAATGAAATTGGACGTGCAATAAAAGTTACAAGTTCAAGTAAGATATTTACAGGAATAAGTAAAGCTTTTAGCAATGGGTTACTTGGGTTAAATGGGTTAAGTGCAAATTCTGCACCAAAGCCTACAAGTCCTTTTTCACGAATACTATAGAAAATAGTTAATGCAAATACTGACAATGCCATACCCAAAGTTACGTTAGGGTCAGTAGTTGGAACAATTTTAAAGTAAACGTGATGAGGATCCATACCAAATACGTGTGCACCGATCAATTGAGCTGTATACGGGATAAAGTCAACTGGGATTAAGTCCATTAAGTTCATGAGGAAAATCCACACGAAAATGGTTAATGCTAGTGGTGCAATTAAGCGTGATTTGCCATGGAATGTATCGCGAACGCTTGAGTCAACAAACTCGATAATCATCTCAATTGCAGATTGGAATTTGCCAGGGATACCAGCATTTGCAGCTTTCGCTACCATCCAAAATAACAAACAGAAAATCAGACCAAGACCGATTGACCAACCCATCGAATCCAAGTGAATAGCAGTGAACCCCATATCTTTAGCTTCAGCAGCAGTCTCAGCCAACTTCCACGTACCGTCTGGCATTTTGCCATAAGTCATGTTGGTCAAGTGATGCTGAATATACTCAGACGAGGTAAGGGTATGTTCTTCAGCAGCCATAAATCACACCTGGTTAATGTCAAATACTAAATTAGAACTTTAACGAACATCGCGTGCTGCTTGATATCTCGTTAAAGTTCTAAAAAAACTTCATTTTTTGTTGTTTCTACGCCTATTTTTGTAATCGTGCAGCCAATAAAGGCGCAAACCACGACATACACTGAACAAGAATGAAACCACAAAACAATGCAACCGCTGACAACGGCTTAACATTGCTTAAAATCAAAATGAAACCAACGATCACTATTGCAAATTTGCCCATCATGCCCTGATACATGTTCATCAGAACCTGTTTGGATGCACGTGCTCCCGCAGCCCGAAATGATTGCCATGAAAAGTAACTGCAGGCAAGCCAACAGACCAAAGCCCCTAAAGCTGCACTGAGTGCGGCTGTAGTATCTTTGATTACCCAAGCAATCAAGGCTGAAACAGGAATCATTAGTGCTTGTAAAAGGACCAAAGCTTTCGCTAATCGTCGGTCAATCATGCGATTGGCTCGGCTCATTTTTTACTCACTCACAGCATAAATGCTTGACAAGTTTAGCTGATGATCGTTTTTAATCGCAGGCATTATAGGGTTACACCCCTGAACATGCAATCTTTTCCCGATCTTAGTCGTGTTTTTTTAAACGCGACATTGCTTTCGATCTGTACAATTGATGCTTATTTTTTGCATCATTTCCGTGCACTATATATACAGGCTTGTGTTTCTTTTGCCAAACTTTGCCATGCAACCACAAAATCTTGATATTTTGCTAAAGTTTCATCTACAGCCTGAAAAGCAATATTGCCTAATTTACTGTATTGCGCAGGGGTTGCACTACCTTCTGCAAGCAGACACATTTTTGTAACTGGGCGTGTGTCATTTAAATATTTAATCTGCGCAACAGTAGCAGCAACATGCGGATCATCTGTTAAAGCACCTGCAAACTTTAAGTTTAATGGGCGCTCTAAATATTGGTATGCATCATGAAATGCCCAATACGGTTTAGGATTACCTGATGTAGTAAATTTCTGTGATGCTAAAATCATTTCACGGGCAAAACTTTTGGCATTATTCCAATACATTGCTTTATGTTCAGGATATTGCTGTGAACGTAACGCTGCAATAAAGAAACCAATACGAACAGCATTGTTTGGATCAAGCCAAACATGAGTATCAATGGTATTTTTAATTGCCACACCACGAGTGCTACGTAAAGGCAATGCTTGAATGATGCCTGAATCGAGGATTGCAATCGCTTTATTACTTTCACCGAGCACTTTTTCGAGTGGAGCTTCATGTGCTTGCCCCAACCAAATCACCAAGCCTGCTTCTTGAATGGCTTTACGGTGTGCTGGTGTAAGTTGTACATCATGTCCTGACTGATTTCCCAATAACAACTCTGGTGTTTCCACACCTTGTGTAATTTTCTTGGCAATCAAATAAATAGGATGAGTAGAAATAACCAAAGGAGATTGAGCCCATGCCATACCACTTAGAACAGCACACAGCAGAAAAGCGAACACGCGTTTCATGACGAGAAATTACCAAAATATTTTCATGTTATAATATAACAAATATGAAAAAATACCTATGCCATTCGTAAGAAGTTATGGCTTCATGTTAAGATATTCGATTGTCTCTTCATTTAAAAGAAATCCAGAGGGTCTGTTATGAGCTTATGTTCACACGAACATCATGATACTTTGCACGGCGTTCATGATCATCATAATATTGAAGCTCGCCTAGATGAAGCAGAAACCTTGTGTACAGCAACAGGCGCTCGTCTTACTCCATTACGTAAAGAAGTACTCGAGCTCATTTTAAATGCATCAGGTCCTGTCGGCGCTTATGATTTACTTGCTAAACTCAAAGGTACATCTGACCGCCCTGCTGCCCCACCGACAGTCTATCGTACTTTGGACTTCTTACTTGAAAAGGGTCTGATCCACCGTCTAACCTCCATTAATTCATATATTCCGTGTTGCCACCCCCGTGCAGGGCATCAGGCTGCATTTTTAATTTGTAGCCAATGTCATATTGTAAAAGAGGCATCTGCAAAAGGATTGATTCAAGAGTTAGATCATTTGGCAGCATCTGATCAATTTAAAGCACACCACAGTATTATTGAAATTTCTGGAATTTGTCAGCAATGCTCGAACAAGGCTTAACGCCACCTCTGGTTCAGTTGAATCAGATCAATGTCCGCATTGACGAACGTGACATCTTAAAAAATGTTGATTTTTCAATTCATGAAAATGAAATTGTCACGCTGATTGGTCCAAACGGTGCAGGTAAATCTACGCTGATTAAAGTAATTTTGGGTATTACCAAGCCCTCTTCAGGTCAAATTCAAAATAAAAAATCACTGAAGCTGGCTTATGTGCCACAAAAATTTAATCCATCTCATAGCTTGCCGTTACGAGTAAAAGATTTACTCAATCTTGAGAAATGTGATTCTGTGATTAAAGCTGAAATCGTACAAGATACGGGTATTGCAAAGCTACTTGAATCGAAAGTTCAGCAACTGTCAGGCGGTGAGCGCCAACGGGTTTTATTGGCTCGTGCGTTACTTCGCCAACCTGATATTCTAGTACTTGATGAGCCAATGCAAGGCTTAGACATTCAATCTGAAGCTGAGCTTTATGATTATGTACGTAGTCTGCCTGAACGTTACAATTGCTCTGTTTTAATTGTTTCCCACGATTTGCAATGGGTCATGCAAGGTACGCAACGTGTCGTGTGCTTGAACAAGCATATTTGTTGTAGTGGTCTACCTGATAGTATTCAACAACATCCCGAGTACCAAGCACTTTTTGGTACAAATCGGGCATTTTATCAACATCATCACAATCATTGTGCACATGGCGATACTGCAACACCTTGTCTGCATGACCCTCGTCCTCACATTCACCCAGAACCGGAAGCTTAATCCATGATGGAATGGTTACAACTGCTATTACCTGCATGGATTATGGGCACGTTATTGGTGTTTTTAACCGCCCCTCTCGGTTGTTTAATGTTATGGCGTAGAATGTCTTTTTTTGCAGATACCATGGCACACGGCACATTGCTCGGTGTGGCTCTGGCTGCAGTTCTAAGTCTACCGTTATGGATTGGCGTGACATTCACGGCTGTTTTACTTGTTGCCGTTTTGTGGGTGTTACATGATCCTCGTTTACCCAACGATGCATTACTTGCTCTCTGTTCAGCAACGCTACTTTGCTCAGGTTTACTGCTGATTCAACATTTACCTGCCTTACGTCCTGAATTGCTCAGCTATTTATTTGGTGACTTACTCACCATTGAATGGTCTGATTTACCTATGTTTGCTACAGTTATTGTTGTTGCACTCGCGATTTTATATAAAAATTGGCAAGCACAGATTCAAATTGCAATTGATCCCGATATTGCGGTCAGTGAAGGTGTGAATGCCAAATGGCAACGCCTTGTTTTTATGATGCTCTTGGCTTTATTTACGGTACTTGCTTTACGTGCAGTCGGTTCATTATTGATGGGTGCATTATTAGTCATTCCTGCCCTAGCCGCACGTTTACTTTCACATTCACCTAAACAAATGATGATTGGTGCGTTCATTATTGCTCAGTTCGGTATTACTGTCGGCTTATGGTCAAGTGCGGGCTTAGATACTTCTACAGGCTTAACGATTGTTTTAACCATGTCATTATTGTTTGCCATTATTTTTATTATTCAAAAATTTAAAAAAATGGCTTAAAACGATTAATCTTAGAAGTGAAGGACGACATGCTTGGATTCATCAAATACGAATCGAGCATTCATTTTTCCCAAATTTCAATCTCGTCAAAAAAGCCAATAGGTCTCTTCCATAAAACAAAAAATGATCCTTTAATGTCCTGTTTTTAAATCAGAATATTTTCATGTTTTATTTATAATTTAAGAACAAGATATATTGATACTCAAAAGCTTACAGATATTTAGGTTCAGCGACTTGGTCAACGTTTAACGTCATGTTAAACAAACTAAAATACACGCCCCAATAAAAAGGCAGACCCTATATTTTGGACTTAGAGGATCAGCTTCATCAGATAAATCTATAATTGTTAATCTTCCTGACATTCAAAGTATGCCGACATTTTAATGACAACACTAATTATAAAAGCACTCAAATCAACACTCAAAAACCTATAAGGTTTACTGATGTACCAGACTCAATAGACCTGCCGCACAACTAAATAGCACAGCAAAAGTCCGATTCATAATTTTTTGCTGTTTTTGCGATTTCAATAAGCGTAAAACTTTCGCCGCTAAACCTGTATAACCCGCCATGACAATCATATCAATCGTAACCATTGTTACAGCCATAATCACATACTGAATCCACTGTGGTTTCGATAAATCTAAGAATTGAGGCAAAACTGCCAATAGAAAAACTATCGCCTTCGGATTACTAATATTGACAATAAAACCATGCAAAATGATTTTAGGAATCGACTTTAATTTTTTTTCCGATTGAATATCAATAGATTGTGCTGGTGCTGTCCATTGTAAGTAAGCAAGATACAATAAGTACAAGATCCCAAACCATTTCACCACTAAAAAAGCCCATGGTGTTGTCGCAAATAAAACCCCTACCCCGGCTGCCACAATACAAATCTGAACCAAAAGTGCGATTTGCAGCCCAATGACATTCCAATACCCACGACGGAAACCATAATTTAAACCACTCGACATTGAAGCAATTGCCCCCGCACCGGGTGATACACTAATCACCCAACATGCAGCCATATATGTAAGCCAAATTTGAAACAACATAATTATTTTTCAGGAGAATACGAAACAAGCAATTATATGCCTTTATTGTCGTATTTTTCGATGAATTTGATTTAAAAAACCATCCACAAAAACTGTCTAACTTCTCCTATATCATGCACAATAGATTAAAAATATTGCTCATAAATTCAAGGACTCATTTTATATGACCGCACAATCTGTCATTTTACCCTTACCTTCAAACCATGCACGCTTTATTGTTTTAAATTTAAAAAATTTGTCGATTGAAGACCTTAAACAACAACTGAATACTCTATTTTCTACACGTGACCGCCTCATTGGACAACACCCGAGCGCAGAAGTAAAAACAGCAGTTGCTTTTGGTCCCACACTTTGGGCACAACTTCACGAACAGACACCAACAGGCTTCAAGCAACTTGACCCTGTATATGGTGCATTTAATATGCCCGTCGTTCCTGCCGATGTCATCATTCATATTGCTTCTGCACGTGTAGATTTATGTTTTGCACTCAGCCAAGCTTTTTTTGAAGGAATTCAAGATCAAGTCGACGTTTTAGATGAACGTGTTTGCTTCCGTTATCTTGATGGACGTGATTTAACAGGTTTCATTGATGGTACTGAAAATCCACAATTCCATGATGATCGTGCTGAAACTACACTTTTAGGTGAGGATGCAGGTATTTTTGCAGATGGTTCGTTTGTTTTTGCACAACGCTATGTTCATGCTTTAGACAAATGGAAACGTTTAAAAGTAGATGCTCAAGAGCATGTGATTGGTCGTTCTAAACTTGAAAGCATTGAAATGGACGACGACGTTAAACCTGAAAATGCTCACATTGCCCGTGTTGTTATTGAAGATGAAAAAGGTGAGGAGCAAGAAATTTTACGCCATTCTTTACCCTATGGTGATGGTCAAGGTGATAAAGGACTATTCTTTATCGCATATACCAAAAATCTCAGTATTATTGATGACATGCTAAAACATATGTTTGGTACAACAGGTGACGGAGTCCATGATCGTTTGTTGCACTTCACTACAGCCGTTGATGGTGCCTATTATTTTGCTCCAAGCGAAGATTTACTGACCGAAATTCTCGGTGAAGAATAAAAAAATTTATAATATTTCTCCCTGTCACACTATCGTCACAGGGAGTTTTTTATTTTTCACATATATCAATGCTCTTGATCAAGGCGCATTTGAATTATGAACATCCAAGGCTTTACGGCAAATTTCATCATTTGAATATGCAAAAATACGATGCTCACCACTTTCGATGAATGCCGCATCCTGCTCAAAGCCAAAAGCCTTTTTTGAAATATCACAATGATACGATGATAACTGATAAGCCTGAATCACTTGGCACTTTGGCTCTTCTTCTGCCTCATCAAAACCTGACCATTGCTCAACATTCACTGTATCGCACAAGGTTTTAGAAGTACCGATTGGCTTTGGCTGTTCAGTTCGAGATGCTGTTTCGCTAACATTCACTTTTTGTTCATTTGATTGTTTTTGCTCAGACCCATCACAAGCCACCAAACCCATTGCCACCATTAACACGATACTGACTGTTTTTAACATTAACCTTCCCCCCTTATTTTCAAATCATTTTTACAATGCCATTTTTATAGTATGTTTAAAATTCAAAATAAAAAAGCAGTACCTGCCGATACTGCTTTTAAAACAACATTCAAATGAACATTGAAAAGATACCTGATCCTGCTTTAGAACGGCACACGACGATAACTACGATATTCAGGTTTCCAGAAATTCTGTTCAATACTTTCCTGAATTTGCTCATCGCTGATTTGCGGAGCAACACCATCTTCAATTGCTGCTTTTGCAACTTTAAAGGCAATAATACGAGAAACAGCTTGTAACTCATTTAAATCTGGTAATAAGTCCGCAGATGGATCAGTCAATTTTGGCGAACAATCTGCCAATGCTGTACTTGAAACCATCAACATTCTATCAGTTACACGAGTCGCACCTACTGCGACCACGCCCAAGCCAATACCTGGGAAAATATATGAATTATTACACTGTGAAATATTGTAGATTTGCCCATGATAAGTTACAGGCAAGAATGGACTACCTGTTGCAATGAGCGCACGACCTTCCGTCCAGTGAATAATATCTGCAGGTACAGCTTCGACTTGTGAAGTTGGATTAGATAAGGGTAAAACGATTGGATTTACACAATGCGCTGCCATGGTCTTAATAATTTCTTCAGTAAACAAACCTGGCTGACCCGACACGCCAATTAACACAGTTGGTTTGGCATTTTTCACTACATCAAGCAATGAAATAATATTATCTGCACTTGCCCAACCATCAACCACACTGAGTTTCTGCACAAGACGACTTTGGAAATCAAGTAAATTTGGCTGATTTTCAGTGAGTAAACCAAAGCGATCAACCATATACACTTGTGAGCGTGCCTGTGCATCGGTTAAACCTTCTGCCACCATTTGCGCAATAATCTGCTCTGCAATACCACAACCTGCCGACCCAGCACCCAAAAAGGCAATCACTTGATCTTTGAGTTGCTTGCCTGCTGCTCGACTTGCTGCAATCAACGTACCAACAGAAACGGCTGCTGTACCTTGAATATCATCATTAAAACAACAGATTTTATCACGATATTTTTGCAATAAAGGCATCGCATTTTTCTGTGCAAAATCTTCAAACTGAATTAAAGCTTTTGGCCAACGGCGTTTGACAGCCTGAATGACCTCATCAACAAATGCATAATATTCATCACCACTAATACGAGGCTGAGACCAACCCATATAAATTGGATCATTCAGCAAATGTGGATTATTTGTACCCACATCAAGTGTGATTGGTAGTGTATATGCAGGGCTAATACCGCCACACGCAGTATAAAGTGATAGTTTCCCAATCGGGATACCCATACCACCAATACCTTGATCTCCCAAACCTAAAATACGCTCACCGTCAGTGATTACAATCACTTTGACGTTTTTACGATTGACGTTATGAATAATCTCATCAATGTGTTTACGGTCAGGATAAGAAATAAAGACACCACGATGACGGCGATAAATATCTGAGAAACGCTGACAAGCCTCACCCACCGTTGGCGTGTAAATAATAGGCATCATTTCACTGAGATGATTTTCAATGAGGTGATAAAACAATGTTTCATTGGTGTCTTGAATATTACGCAAATAAATATGCTTATTGATCGCTTCATTAAATGAACAATATTGCTGATATGAACGCTGACTTTGCTCTTCAATACTTTCAATAACATGCGGAATCAAACCATGTAAGTTAAAAGAAGTGCGCTCATTTTCAGTAAAAGCTGAGCCTTTATTGAGTAAAGGGAGTTCAAGCAAAGCATTGCCTGCATAGTGAATATACAGCGGATATCTATTTAAATTTTCAGTGGTCATTTCCATTCTCATCGACCTAAAACGTCTCTATACGTTTAGGATTTAATCCAATACAACTTTAATTTCTGACAAGCTTAAGCCTATTTTGAAGCAAATGGGTATTTAGATACGTGATAATGATATGCCATATATTTTACAGAATGATAAATCCATCATATTTTTAAAATTGTACATTTTACACTCGGTTATTTTATTTTTTAAAACACAATGCTTCTAATCACGCATATCTACAAGTATACCTGTCAATTTTCGCACCAAAGGCAAAACTATAAGAACCACAGGATAAGCCACAACCCATGAGATCAACCATGCCGACAGCCATTTCTTAAAAAAATGTTCACTTAACCCAACATTCAAGATTAGATTGATGAGTGATACCATACCACTCATCAAACATGATAAGAATAAAGGCATAATCCACATGGCATATTTTGCGGGAAGTTTTGGAATATTCCCCACAATCATTGGACGATTTTCAGACATATCACGCTCTAGCTAAATTAGATCATTTTGTACCGTATTGTATAAGATCAACAACGAATATGCTTTAACCATCACATTTATCTATCGGATAAGTTTTATTCTGTAAAATGCATTCACCTAAAGACCTCGAAATTTGCTATATTTAGCGTTTTTCTGCGACATTTATTTCTCGATAGATTATGAATACGGCCATACAAGCAGCTCTTGATCATGCAGTACAGTCCCTAAAAGCTGAAGGGACACTTCCATCTGATTGGAACAACACGAGTATCCTGACGCGAACTAAAGATCGAAGTCATGGTGACTTTGCATCCAACATTGCGATGATTGCATCTAAAGCTGCGGGTATGAAACCTCGTGATTTGGCTGATAAAATTCTCGCAAATTTGCCTGAAGTTGCTGATATTTCTAAAGCAGAAATTGCAGGTCCAGGTTTTATCAATTTCTTTTTAAATGCAGATCAACGCTTTGCTGTACTTGACCAAATTCAAATACAGAAAGATCAGTTTGGTCAAACAACTGTCAATGCAGCAAAACGCATTCAAGTTGAATTTGTATCTGCAAATCCGACTTCAAGCCTACACGTAGGACATGGTCGTGGTGCAGCATACGGTATGACGGTTGCCAACTTACTTGAAGCAACTGGTGCAACCGTTGACCGTGAGTACTATGTCAATGACGCAGGTCGTCAAATGGACATTCTTGCAACTTCAACTTATTTACGCTACCTAGAATTGACAGGTCAGGAACTCGTTTTCCCGAAAAATGCTTATCAAGGTGATTATGTTAAAGAAATCGCACAAAGCATTATTGATAAAGATGGCGATGCATATGTCCGTCCTGTGGCTGACATTTATAAAGATGTACCTGAAGATGTTCAATATGCCGCTGAGCTTGATGCTGAAGGGAATAAAGTTGTCCTTTCAGGCGATAAAGAAAAGCATATTGATGGTTTAATCCACAATGCTCAAAACCATTTAAATGCAGGTTACCGCGTTTTCCATCAAGCAGCTTTACATGCAATTTTAGATGACATTAAAGATGACCTTGGTGAATTTGGCGTAACTTTTGACAAATGGTTCAGTGAAGCATCTTTGACTGAAAAAATTGATGAAGCATTACAAACGCTTGATCAACGTGGCTTCCTATATGAAAAAGATGGCAACATTTGGTTTAAATCGACTGAATTTGGTGATGAAAAAGACCGTGTAGTGAAACGTCGTAATGGTCAAACCACTTATTTTGCCTCTGACATTGCATACCATTTAAATAAATTACAACGTGGCTATACCGATATCATTGATATTTGGGGTTCAGATCACCACGGTTATATTGCTCGTGTAAAAGCAGCAATTGATGCGATGGGTTATGACTCTAAAAAATTAACGGTATTGTTAGTTCAGTTTGTGAGCTTGTGGCGCAGTGGCGTGATGGTGCAAATGTCATCTCGTTCAGGTCAATTTGTGACTTTACGTGATTTACGCAAAGAAGTGGGTATTGATGCCGCACGTTTTTACTATGTAATGCGTAAATCTGAACAACACATTGACTTTGACTTAGACCTTGCTGTGTCACAAAGCAAAGACAATGCCGTGTATTACATTCAATATGCGCATGCACGTATTCAACGTATTTTGCAAAAAGCACAAGCTTCAAATCTTGAGCTAAATGTTGCTACTGCTCGTGAACACGCAAACTTATTAACTTTAGACACTGAAACTGAAATTTTAGCGAAGCTTGCTGCTTATCCTGAAGTTTTAGTTCGTGCTGCCAATAGTTATGAACCACATCAAATTGGTAATTACCTGAAAGAATTGGCTGCCCTGTTTCATGGTTGGTATGCGCAAGATGGTATCAAATTCATTGATGATCAAAATGTTACATTATCACAAGCACGTTTACTGTTATCATCAAATGTACAGCAAGTGCTTCGAAATGGTTTAACATTGCTTGGCGTATCTGCTCCTGAAAGCATGTAAGCAAAGTACTCTTTGATACATCAGTAATACAATAAATCGTTACTTTACATCGGGCTAAAGCAAAATTATGCTTAAACCCGATGTTTAAAAATAATTAGAGGTTCCTCGTGTTTGGAAAAACGCAACGCGGTGTATCAGAAAGACCGAATAAACCGAAAAAGCCACTCATACCAAAATGGTTAGGCATGCTCGTGGTCATTTTAATCGTGTTAAGTTTTGCAGTGGCATTGCTCCTGTGGAAACCTTGGGCACCTGTACAACCACGCAACAATACAGTGACGTCACCGCATTATCAGGAAGATACTAATAAAGACTACCGTTTTTATGACCTACTTCCGCAGCAACAAGTCACACCTATTCCTGAACAAGCTGTGCCTGAAACTAAAACACAGCAACAACCTTTAATTATTGAAGCTCCAGCCAAAACTGAAGAGGTCAATACGAGTGTAGATGCGAATGAGCAAGCGCCTGTAGTCCAACAACCTGAATTTATTTTACAGGTGAAAAGCTATGATGATCCTGATGCTGCCGATGCTCGCCGTGCTGAAATTATTTTGAATGGTCTTTCAGCCGATGTTGTACAAAGTTCTGAAGGAAATAAGGTTTGGTATCGTGTGATTTCAGGACCATATGCTTCTGAAAATGCAGCGGTGATGGCACAACAAACTTTGCAACATAGCGGTATCGACTCGATTGTGGTGAAACGCTAATCTTGCTTAATACAGACCTTAAATAAAAAAGATGCCTCGGCATCTTTTTTATTGAACTTTATTCTTCGATTGACATAATTTTTTCAATAAATGCCTGAAGTAAAAATGCTACTTGATCAGCATGTAGCTGTGCCAAATCATGTTGCCCTTGTTGAATTACATGAAGTTCAGACAAAATGATTTTTCCATGTAAGTACTGTCCAATCGCGACAGGACTAATGGGATCGGCATCACCCCAAATCAACAATACAGGACATTCAATTTTATACAGCAAATTATCCAAATAAACCTGAGGCTGTACAAACCAATCAGGTACATCAAATGTCTGTTGATAGTCCTGTCGCCAATCGGCAACATTAAAAGAGCTTAAATCAACTCCGCCCGATGTCGCAACTAAAACTAAAGCATCAACAAGGTCGGGCTTTTGCAAAGCAGCTTGAACAGCAAATATGCCACCCATTGACTGTGCAACAATGACCGAAGGCTGTGATATTTGATCTAGGACATAGCGCTGTAAATCTAAAAAATTATTTACATTGGCATGATCGCCATAACCACCAAAACTCGGATAAGCAATAACGGTTTTGCCATCTTGTTCAGGTAATAAATCCATTAGCGGTTGCCAAAATTCAGTATTACCCGATGCACCCGGTAAAAAAATCATATTCATTTAGATCTAAAAACCACTTTTGGCTTTGGCTTTTTGAAAGGCTGGACGTTGCTGTATTCTTTCAGCATAGGCAACAATTTGTGGCTTATTTCCTTTAATTCGCTCTTGCATCGCAACCACAGGGAAACTCAGTTGAATATCTACAAAGGAAAATTGCCCTGCTGCATATTCATTTTTGGAAAAATAATCTTCGAGAAAAGCTGTATGTTCTTTTAATCGTGGATTGATAAAACCACCTTTCACTCCATCTGAAATTTTCTTTGCAATAGGTCGAATAATAAAAGGAACATGCTTTGGCATATTGGTCATCACTAGCGTCATGACCAAATAAGGCATGAGTGAACCCTCTGCATAATGCATCCAATAATTGTATTGCATTAAATCTTTAGGATTTTGAGGTTTAAATTTATTGTCTTTGTCGTAGGTCGCCTGTAAATATTCGAGGATTACGGCAGATTCAGCAATCGTCAGATCACCATCGGTCAATACAGGTGATTTACCTAGAGGATGAATAGCTTTTAACTCAGGCGGTGCAGCAAAAGTGGGTAAACGTTTGTAGTGCTTAATTTGATATTCCACACCCAACTCTTCCAACGCCCAAATAATACGGAGTGAGCGTGACTGTTCTAGATGATGTAGTGTAATCATTATTGTGATCTCTTTAGGTTTCTTTCAATATAACCTAAAGAGATTAAAAAATGACACCCTGTTTTTTAAAAAATAGCATCTATATTTTTTAAATTTATTCATTAATCAATTGCTTAAACAATAGATGTATTGATTTCAACACTACGCAATAAAGTCTTGGTGACAGGCGTTTTTTGACAAACCGCCAGGATTTTTGCACTCAGCTCTTCATCCAAAGGACTGACAAAAGACAAACGGCGTTCAATCCATTCCTTGCCTTCTTTGTTGGCTTTAAAATCTGCTTCTACCGTAAACTCGCCCAAATCAAAACCTTTATGTTCTGCATACATACGCAAGGTGATCATGGTGCATGAAATTAGACCTGAACAAATAAAGTCATACGGTGCAGGACCTTTGTCTTGACCACCAAACGATTCAGGTTTATCTGTAATAAATTGATGTTTATGACTGATGATTTCACCTGCCCATGGTTCAGGCAAGCTTTTTACTTTTGCAGTGGCAATCGTACCCATGATCATTATCCTTTATTTTTAATTATTCAAAATTAGTGGCTTTAAATTCCAAATAAAGCCACTAACTTTTAAAACATAATTTATTGAAATATAAATTATTAATACATAACCGAGTTATTTTGATGGGCGCATACTATCTGGGAATACTGGTGCTTTTAAGCTTTCACCAATATAACTTGGAATACTGCCAAAACGAGGATCTTTATTGATCCATTGTTCACGGGCAATACGTAATTCTTCTTGGGTACGACCCACAAAGTTCCACCACAGTAAAATTGGTGATTCAAATGGTTCACCACCGAGCAATAAGATGCGACCGCCTTCATGAATTTCAATATCAAGTTCAGTCAAACCTGGCTCAAGAACAACAAGATTATCTTGGTCAAGTTCATGACCATTCACCACTGCTGTACCTTCCAATGCCATAAATGCATATTCAAATTTCGGATTTAAACTTAAACGTGTTTTTGTTTTCTCCTTCGCCGTTAAGTCCACACCTAAAAGTTCTGTATGTACTTTTACAGGTGATGTCGTATTTAAAAACTCACCGACAAGAATGGTAAATTCAACGCCATCTTTTTCTACTACAGGCAATTCTGGATAGTGATCAAACTGCGGTGCCATATTAATTTTGGCATCTGGCAATGCAATCCAAAGCTGTGCAGCATGCATTTTAGTTTCAGTTGCAGGTGCAACTTCGGTATGCGAAATACCATGACCTGCCGTCATTAAGTTAACTTGTTTTGGACGAATCAGCTGATCTACTGTTCCAAGACTGTCGCTATGCAACATCGTGCCTTCAATCATCCATGTAAAGGTTTGTAAACCAATATGCGGATGTGGTCCAACATCAAGCCCTTCACCTTGTTTAAAATGAACTGGACCTGCATGGTCTAGAAAGCACCATGCGCCAATCATGCGTTTTTCACGGCTTGGTAGTGCACGTTTAATGACTGTGCCTTTGCCAATTTCCGCAGAACGAATTTGAAAGTCTTGAATAAATTTATTCACGTACTTTTCACAGTCATCCGAATGGGAAATTTCAGTGTCATGGGTATTGGTCATATTATTATCCTAAAGTTGTTCACGAGCTCAGGATGTTGAGGCGAGCATCATCCTATTTCACTTCATATTAGCGGTTCAGCCTGTATTGTCCTACTCGTATGTTAATACGCTGAAACCCGTTTATAGGACAATAACAGTTTTGTTTTTATTGTAAGTCGTTTGAACTATGTCTAGTTTTGATTTGCAGGGTTTCTTTGGTTTAACTTTGCTTTTTAAAAAAATCGTCCTAAAAAAGCTAATCAAAAACAGAACCCATCCATTATTTTTAACAATATTCGTAAAACCTAACATCAAATGCTGCAAATTACTTTAATATAGCTTACTATCAGAAAATTTATTTTCACCTTACCTCGTGAGACCATTAATGCAAGCTCAGCCTCAGCTAGTCAATGTTCAATTTGCTGAACAGGCTAATACTCAATTTAAATTCATTGACCTCTTTGCAGGCGTAGGTGGATTTAGAATGGCTTTGCAAAATTTAAAAGGTAGCTGTGTTTTTAGTAGTGAATGGAATAAAAATGCTCAAGAGACATACTTTCAAAATTATGGTGAAAAACCAGATGGCGATATCACATTAAATGACACTAAAGAAAAAATCCCTCAAAATTTTGATATTTTATGTGGTGGCTTTCCTTGCCAAGCCTTTTCTATTGCGGGTAATCAAAAAGGTTTTAATGAAACACGTGGGACATTATTTTTCGATATTGTAGATATCGCAGAAAGACACCAACCTCGTGTAATTTTTTTAGAAAATGTAAAAAATTTAATTTCTCACGATAAAGGCAATACATTTGAAGTCATTAAAAATACGTTAAAAGAGCTTGGTTATGCAGTCTATTTTCAAGTTTTAAATAGTATGACTCATGCCAATGTACCGCAAAACCGTGAACGTATTTTTATTGTAGCGTTTAATGAAGCACTTGTTCCTAATCATGCCGAGTTTCAATTTCCTGAAGCAATTCCACTGACGAAAACCATTCATGATTTTCTAGAAACAGAAAAAGTTGATCAGAAGTATTATTACAAACCTGATCACATGTATTACCCTACATTGAAAGAAAGTATGACTTCTCGTGATACTTTATATCAGTGGCGTCGTGTTTATGTACGTGAAAATAAGAGTAATGTTTGCCCAACCTTAACAGCAAATATGGGTGCAGGTGGTCATAATGTGCCGTTATTGGTGGATGATTTTGGTATTCGTAAACTTACTCCGAAAGAGTGTTTTGCGTTTCAAGGCTACCCTGTAGATAAAATGGTTTTTCCTGAAAAAATGGCAAATAGTGCTTTATATATGCAAGCAGGAAATTCAGTCACGATGCCATTGATTCAACGGATTGGGGAAAAGATTTTAAAAGTTATCAAATAATAATTTTTAAACCATATTATTTACTGTATAACTATTAGGTTTTCAATTACTTCTATATGAAATACTATGGTTAGCTTCGCTCGAATCGATAAAAAAAATAATGGTGAATATTTAAAATTACTTGAGGCAGTTGGTAAACTTTCAGGACTATTTAGTGAAAGTACAACCCCTTTTATAAACTATCGTGTTGCAGAAAATATTTTTTGTCGAAGCTTCTTAGCAGAAAATTTATCACGATCAGATACGGCTTATGATGCAAAGTTTCAAGGGACAATTGGTGTAGGGCTTAAAACTTTTGTATGTGAAACTAACAGTAGCAATGAAAAAATTGCTGAATTCAATGCCTTATCTCATACATTATCACAATTAAATGGTTTAAAATTAGCTAAAAAACTAGCAGAATATCGCAATGAAAGAATTGAGTTAGCAAATAGGCTTTATAACATTTCTAATAGCGTATACCACATTGTTGCTAGAAGAAATGGCGAACTAGTACTATTCGAAACTGATTATGAAAAAATTGATCTAACTAACATTAAAATCATAAAAACAACAAAAGCTAGCATTTTATTTGAAGATGGTATTAATCAATATTCATTTAATTTTTCAAAAAGTACCCTATTTAGAAAGTTTTATATTCCCCAAAATGGATTTAGACTTCCTATTGAAATTATTGATGATCCATATTCTCTTCTTTTAGATTTATTCCAAAACACAAGGCTAGACGTAGCTGAAGATAAACTTACAAAAGGACAAGATTTTGTCGTCTTACCATTATATGGCATCAAAAATAAAGAAAAATTTGTATTTGAAAGTAGTGGTTTAAATCAATGGAATGCTGGTGGCAGAGCAAGAGACAAAGGCGAAGTATATATTCCTATTCCTAAAAAAATTCATGAACTATTCCCAAGTTTTTTCCCACCCAAAGATCACGTTTTCGAACTAGAAGTGCCTACTGGTGAAATATTCTCAGCTAAAGTATGCCAACAAAACTCTAAAGCACTAATGACTAATCCAAATAAAGCACTTTCAGATTGGTTATTAAGAAAATTATTACAACTAAAAGAAGGTGAATTAGCAACTATTGAAAAGCTTCTAGAGTTGGGCTTTGATAGTGTTATTATTTACAGAGATAGTGGCAATAAATTCAAAATTGATAAGGCAGAACTTAACGGTTACGAAAACTTTATATACAACGAATAAAAAGAGCGCCTAAGCACCCTCTTTATTTAAAATAATTTTCTTTAGAAAATTATTCCCATTCAATTGTAGCTGGGGGCTTAGAAGACACGTCATAAACAACACGTGAAACATCAGCAATTTCATTCATGATACGAGTAGAAATCTTGTCTACTAAGTCGTATGGAAGATGAGCAAAACGAGCTGTCATAAAGTCAACAGTTTCAACAGCACGAAGTGCAATGACCCATGCATAACGACGACCATCACCTACAACACCAACTGATTTAACAGGTTGGAATACAGCAAATGCTTGTGCAGTTTTGTCATACCAACCGCTTACACGAAGTTCTTGCATGAAAATATCATCGGCTAAACGTAAAATATCAGCATATTCTTTTTTCACTTCACCCAAAATACGCACACCTAAACCTGGACCTGGGAATGGATGACGATAAAGCATTTCGAAAGGAAGACCTAAAGTTGTCCCTAAACGGCGAACTTCATCTTTAAACAAGTCACGAATTGGCTCAACCAATTCAAATGCTAAATCTTCTGGTAAACCGCCCACGTTATGGTGCGACTTAATCACATGTGCTTTACCATTTTTGGTTGCAGCAGATTCGATTACGTCAGGGTAAATTGTCCCTTGTGCAAGGAAGTTTACACCATCAAGCTTACGTGCTTCTTCAGCAAATACATTGATGAATTCACGACCAATGATTTTACGTTTCGCTTCAGGATCAACTTCACCTTTAAGCGCAGTTAAGAAACGGTTTTCAGCATCGGCACGAATCACACGGATACCCATGTTCTTCGCAAACATATCCATCACTTGCTCGCCTTCGTTCAAACGAAGTAAACCATTATCTACAAATACACATGTCAATTGATCGCCAATTGCACGGTGTAAAAGCGCAGCAACAACAGATGAATCTACGCCACCTGAAAGACCTAAAAGAACTTTTTGATCACCAATTTGTTGACGTAATTGCTCAACACGTAAATCAATGATGTTTTCAGAGTTCCAAAGGTTACGACATCCACAAATGCTGTGAACGAAGTTAGAAATAATTTGCTCACCTTTTGCAGTGTGAGTCACTTCAGGGTGGAACTGAATACCATAGAAACGACGTTCTTCATCAGAAACCATTGCAAATGGGCAGCTTGGCGTACTTGCAGTTACTTGGAAACCTGCTGGAATTGCAGTGACTTTGTCACCATGGCTCATCCACACTTTTAATTGGTCTTTACCATCTTCAAGATCGCCAATCAGTTTATCACGCACTTGAATGTCGACTTCGGCATAACCAAATTCATGAACATCACCTGGTTCTACTTTACCACCAAGTTGTTCTGACATGGTTTGCAAACCATAGCAAATACCCAATACAGGTACGCCTAAGTTGAACACAACTTCAGGAGCACGTGGACTACCAGCTTCATAAACACTTTCTGGACCACCTGAAAGGATAATCCCGTTTGGGTTAAATGCACGAATGTCATCTTCTGACATATCGAATGCGTACATTTCTGAATATACACCCGCTTCACGAACACGGCGTGCAATCAGCTGGCTATATTGAGAACCGAAATCCAAAATCAGGATACGATCTTCAGTAATTTGAGTATTGGTCGTCATGGCTATACAACTATGCAGGCAAATGGATTTAAGCGCCATATTCTAGCATTTTTCAGTGCAAGACGCACTGTATTCATCACTCTTGTATTTTGTAAGAAAAAGATGATTTATTTCAAATAAATAAAAGCACAAAATTGCGCTTTTATTTACTGACTTATTTTACAAATTATTTCTCAATTGCATGATCAATACTGAACTTACCCGCACCATACAGCATCAAGTAAAACAAACCACCTGCCATTGCTATATTTTTCATAAAGTTAGTGGCATCATCTGCACCACCATGAAATAAAAATGCCGTGATAATACTAAAAATACCTAAACCCAATGCGGCAAAACGCGCTTGAAAACCGAAAAGTAATGCCAAACCACCGCCTAGCTCAACAAAAATAGTCAATGGTAACATTGCACCTGGAACACCCATCGCTTCCATATACCCAACAGTTGCACTATATGCTGTAAGCTTGCCGTAGCCAGCAACAATAAAAATGTACGCCATAAGAATACGTGCAAATAATGCCAAGACGGCTTGAGCAGTCGGTTGATTGACTATATTTTTAACAACAACATTGGGATTAAACATGGTAAAACTCTTTTCATTATTTAAGAATTGAAGCTATTTTAATCTGATTAGAAAATGAATAAATATATGAAATTAGTATCCATCGTATTAAATATGCAACGATATCAGCGGAATTTATTTAGTTTTTCATACTGACTTTCCCTGCTCATACTGCTAGGCTTTGTGCACAATTTCACATAGTTTTAGTCCCATGGATTTAATTGATTTTATCTTACACGTAGACGAACACCTTTTTGAATTTATTAAAAATTATGGCGTATGGATCTACGGCATTTTATTTTTGATTATTTTTGTGGAAACAGGTTTAGTGGTGATGCCATTTTTACCTGGCGATAGCCTATTATTTGCTGCGGGTGCATTAGCAGCCTCTACAGGTGCAATGGATCCTGTCGTTTTAATCATTTTATTGTTTATCGCCGCTGTTTTAGGTGACACGCTAAACTATCACATTGGTAAATATATTGGTCCGCGTGTGTTTGAAATCGAATCTCGATGGATTAACAAGCAACATTTAATTAAAACATCTGAGTTTTTTGAACGCCACGGTGGTAAAACCATTATATTTGCTCGCTTTATTCCTTTTGCTCGTACCTTTGCACCTTTTGTCGCTGGTGCAGGCAGCATGAATTATAAATTTTTCCTCACCTTTAATGTTATTGGTGCCATTTGTTGGGTCGGTTCTTTTATTACTTTGGGTTATTTATTTGGCAATATGCCAATTGTTAAAGATAATTTTACTCATTTGATTTTTGGTATTATTTTCTTGAGCATTTTACCGGGCATTATTGGCTATATTCGTCATAAATTTTTTGCTAAAAAAGAAGCTTAAAATCCTTTAAGTTTACTTAAGCCATAAAAATACGATACACCACAGGCAACATACAAATCATCAATAACAACGCCGACCCTTTATATATTTGGTCGGTGCTTATTCGCTTTAATTTTCCTGCCAATAATGCTCGTCCAAAATACATCCAGAACAATGCGCAAGGCAAAAGACTTAAACAAACAATCCCCATAATAAAGACGTAACTCCCCAAAGAATCCCATGTTTCCACAGGAAGTACACCAACCGTCAATAAAATAACTTTTGGATTTTTAAGGGTATGAATAAAAACTTTACTTGGCTTGAACAATAAATTGAGCTGACTTTGTTTTTTTAACTGTGATGATTTCCATAAATGGAATGCTAGCCACATCACGTAAATTGCACTCATAAAATGTAGCCAATGCATCAAATTTGGCCACACTGGCATACTCAAGTGAATCAACAATGCCCACATGGCTATGCCATACAAATAACCCAAAATTTCAGCCGGAATTAAATGAATGGTTTTAGCAATACCTTGATGATATGCGGAACTGGCAAGTAAAGCATTTACTGGTCCTGGAATCAGTAGAACGGCAAATAACGCGACAACAAAAAACCAACTTTCGATCATAAAGCGTGCAAAAATATTTAAAGCGAGGCACACCTTAAACGAAATACGGTAAAAAAAACAAGGAAAATACCCAATTTAAAATGGGTTATACTCTCCTCAAATATAAAATTATTATTTTAATATACTGATTTTTAATCAATAAATTTTGAAACATTTCCATTATTAAGCAGACTCTTAATCTTTCACTAAAAGTCTGCCTATCAATTATTTTTTCACTTCTTGGCGTTTGGGAATATAAGGACAGTTTTTAAATTGAGCAGCTTGCGATAGTGCATCTTGCTCACCATACAAACGACCCAATTCGGTTTTTTTGGTATTGCTAGACTGCCCCATATTCACTGAAATAGATGGACCAAAGCCCCAACCACCATGACTTCCCCATCCACCACCTAAACCAAGACCAACACCCATACCTTTACTTTTCGGTGGCTGTACACCATTGTTAATATATTGCTGAATACGATCGAATTCCTGTGCCAATTGTGCACAATTCATCGCTTGATATTGGGTAGGAGAAACATAAGTCGGTTTAACCGTTGTCGCACAACCTGTCATCAATACCGCTGAAAGAGCCAATAGACTCCAGTTGATGGTTTTCATTGCATTTCCACGCTTATTTATTTTCAATTTCATTGAACAATAATTGATAGGCCTGCGTCAATTTATGATCTGTAGCCAAATAAATCAACGGCAGATTTTTATGATGGGATTCTTTCATTAAGACAGACGGTGGCAACATACTATTTAATATAGGCAAGCCTTCATCTTTCAACTGTTGAACGACTTCACGTGGCAATTTTGCTTGTGCTTGATATTGATTAACCACAATACCTTCAATTTCTAGACGATCATTATGATCATCTTGTGTTTCAATCACATTTTCAATTAATGTTTGCAAAGCACGTTTTGAAAATACATCGCAGTCAAATGGAATCAGTACACGATCTGCGGTAATGAGTGCCGAGAGTGTAAAAAAGTTAAATGCAGGTGGTGTATCAATAAAAATACGGTCATATTGACCTTTTAAGGTTTCAATGGCATCACGTAATTTATAAATTTTATGTTTACTGACCAATGCATGTTCAAGCGCACCCAAAGTTGGGCTGGCAGGTAAAACATCCAATTTTTTAAAAGGCGAACGATGAATATATTGATCAAAACCTTTATTTTTAGATTTTAATAATGAGCCAATTGCATTTCCAAGCAACCCTTTTTGTTGATTATTCCCCAATACATCATCAAAAAAATTTTCAATATTTGGCTCAAGCGCAGTTTTATCTGCTGAATAAGTTGCATCATCACCCAACAAATACTGACTTGAATTAGCTTGTGGATCGAGGTCAATCACCAAAGTCTTTAAACCTTGATGCGCACTCATTGCCGCAAGATTCACCGTAATACTTGATTTCCCCACACCACCTTTTTGGTTAAATACAACACGTGTCAGCATAGTTCCCTCAAAATTTTAATATTTTATCAATATGAAGTTTAATTGATTGCCTAACCTGTACTGATTTTTATGTCAGACAATCTTTAAAAAGTCTAATTAAACACAGGTTTAATGATGACCAATGAAATAATAGCAATCAATGCCACAGCACTGACAAAAAGACCTGCTCGGCGCTGTGCCAATAAAATTGTGTCATCTTTACGCCATGTTTTAATTAATGATGAAATCAGGACGAGGAACAAAACAATTTTGGCGTAGAACCAAGGTTGAACCTGAAAATTATTCATAAATAGAAGAATTACACCCGTCAAAACGATCAAGGTATAAGACAAATGTTGCACAGCCACATAAGCTACCCGCCCTTTCGGATTGGGCTGATCATTTTGAATACCTGTAAAGAGTGTCAAAGCTCGCGCTAAAAAGACAATGATTGCAACACTCACACTTGTCATATGAATAATTTTAACGAGTAAATGTAAATCCATATTTATTCTCAAGCTTTAGGTGCGTGTGCACATTCTGGACTTGCAGGTGCTTCACCTTGCCATTCTTCAGGTACGTAAGCATGAATTGCCAAAGCATGAATTTTACCTGCTTCGAGTAACCCTGTTGCTGCTGCATAAATTTTTTGATGGCGCTGTACTAAGCGTAAGCCTTGAAAAATATCACTTACAATAATAACTTTAAAATGTGATTCTTTTCCGGGGAAATATCCACCATGACCCGATGATTCATTGATCACCTGTAAATGTGCAGGCTGTAGCGCATTTAACTGAGTAATCAGTTGTTGTTCTAGGCTCATAGAATTTCCTTACTGAAATGAACGATTGAAATAAAGTATAGCCTTTATTTCAATCTGCTCAAAATCTACAATTGGTAAAATACAATCGATTAAAAACTGAATCTGAAGCATTTTTCAGCATAAATTACTTTTTTCTAAGCAAATTTGGTTTTATTTTATGCAAATAGTGTATTCAGCTATAAAAAAATGTTGACCCTCTTGTTTCATACTGTATTATACACGGCATGCGGGAATAGCTCAGTTGGTAGAGCATAACCTTGCCAAGGTTGGGGTCGAGAGTTCGAGTCTCTTTTCCCGCTCCAA
>NZ_JBLYZK010000024.1:0-50747 GCF_048551395.1 Acinetobacter sp. TY1 | reverse complement strand
TTCTTGCTCATGGTAAACTCCTGATGAGTGTGTTTAGTTTACCAAGTTAAAACCTCCTGTTTTTTCAGCACACATCAAAAGCGGACAGGAGTCCGCTTTTGGCTTTTTACACTTGGGAAAGTTAGATTAGAAGAAGCCCATAGCCTTTGTTGAATAGCTGACCAATAAATTTTTAGTTTGTTGATAGTGATCAAGCATCATTCTGTGATTTTCACGACCAATTCCTGATTTTTTATAACCACCAAATGCTGCATGTGCAGGATAAATATGATAACAGTTTGTCCATACACGACCAGCTTCAATCGCACGACCTGCACGGTATGAAGTATGTGCTGAACGTGACCATACACCTGCACCTAAGCCATACATTGTGTCATTGGCAATTTTGATTGCATCGTCATAATCTTTAAATGTAGTGACTGCCAATACAGGGCCGAAAATCTCCTCTTGGAAAATTTTCATGCTGTTATTTCCTTGGAAAATAGTTGGTTCAATATAAAAACCGTTGCCAACTTCTTGACGATCATGACCACCTGTTAAGATTTGAGCACCTTCTTCACGACCTGTAGCAATACAACCTAAAATTTTATTTTGCTGTTCTAATGAAGCTTGAGCACCAATCATGGTATCGGTATCTAGTGGATGACCAGTCTTGATGCGTTTTACACGAGCTACAGCCATTTCAAGGAATTTATCAGCAATACTTTCTTGTACTAAAGCACGAGATGGGCACGTGCAGACTTCACCTTGATTGAGTGCAAACATAGCAAAACCTTCAAGGGCTTTATCTAAATAGTCATCATCTTGATCCATAACATCTTCAAAGAAAATATTAGGAGATTTGCCACCTAGCTCAAGTGTCACAGGAATGATGTTTTCAGTTGCATATTGCATGATCTTTTGACCAACAGCCGTAGAACCCGTAAATGCAATTTTGGCAATACGTGGATTGGTTGCAAGAGGACGACCGACTTCAACACCGTAGCCATTGACAATATTGAGTACACCGGGCGGTAAAATATCTTGAATGAGTTCAGCTAAGACTAAAATGCTTGAAGGCGTTTGTTCAGCAGGTTTTAAAACAATACAGTTACCTGCAGCAAGTGCAGGAGCAAGTTTCCATGCCGCCATTAAAATAGGGAAGTTCCATGGAATGATTTGTCCCACAACACCTAAAGGCTCATGGAAATGATAGGCAATAGTATCTTCATCAATTTCAGAAATACTTCCTTCTTGTGCACGTAAACAGCCAGCAAAATAACGGAAGTGATCAATACATAGCGGAATATCTGCTGCTAAGGTTTCACGAATAGGTTTGCCATTTTCCCAAGTTTCAGCAACGGCAAGAAGCTCTAAATTTGCTTCTAAACGATCTGCAATTTTAAGCAATATATTTGATCGAGTCGTTGGAGATGATTTACCCCAAGCTGCTTTGGCTTTGTGTGCTGCATCAAGAGCAAGTTCAATATCTTCAGCAGAAGAGCGTGGAACTTTCGTAAAAGCTTTACCATCTACAGGAGAAATATTATCAAAATATTCACCTTTAATTGGTGCAACCCATTTTCCATCAATAAAGTTTTCATATTGAGCTTTAAACTGAACTTTTGATTCGGGTTGGTTAGGATCGATGTAGCGCATAAGAATTTCCCTTTACTTATTTTAACTGTTTGGTGATGCGACACAGTGGTGAACTATTGTCGTTGTGCATTGAGCATATAAAGCCGAAGGTAGGAGAAAGGTTGGCTGAAAAAGCAGACTGAAATGGTCTATATTCTAATTTTTGTTAGTGTTTTTTTATTGAGGTATATAATAGGCATTTTTCTATATTGAATGGGCTGTAAATAATCACTATATACAAATAGATTTGAAGCAGATACAAATACTAACGCTTTGGTCTTAGGTCTGTTGACTGAGTATAAGGAGAATGTGTTAGTGTTAAACTGAAAGCGATGAATCATGCCATATAGAACAGTGCCACATGTGACAAAAAGAAAAAAGACGGTGGATAAACATCAGCAGAATACATAGGAATGTAGCAAATGTTGAGTCAACAATCGTTATTACAGAAACGGGATCAGATTGAACTACTACGTCAACGTAGTAGTTTATCATTAAAGCATGCCGATCAACTTGGGCAAAGTATTGCCAGTTCTTGGCAACGTTCGCATTCAGCAGCGATCCCTAAAGATCGTGATGCTGCACCACTGATTCATTTGAAACAAGACAGGAAAAGCTTACTGGAAAGAGCACTTGAATTGTGTGGTGATGAACTTCAACACATTGCAGAGCAATCATCAATGGTCGCTGCGGTGGGTGATGTGGGCAGTACGATTGTATGGACAGCAGCGAGTGGGCAAATGCGTCGTGCTGCAGAAAAAGTTCATTTTGTTGAAGGCGGACAATGGCGTGAAGAGTTGGTGGGAACTAATGCACTTGCATTATCGCTAAAAACGCAACAATCGAGTTGTGTATTTTCAAATGAACATTATATGAGTTCAATCCATGATTGGGTCTGTTATGCTGCACCCATTATCGACCCATTCTCCAAGCAGGTTTTGGGCGTGATTGATTTATCCACCACGTGGGATCATCACAATAGTTTAGGCGTGCTTGCCGCAGAGCGTTGTGCTGCGATTATTCAATCGGCATTGCAGGGTGATCAGCAACAACAATTGTTTATACGTGCTTTTTCAGTGCCGCAAGTGATGTTTAATGGCAAAATTATTGTTATGACACCACGACAAATTGAAATTTTGACAATTTTGGCACTTTGCCCGCAAGGCATGAATTTAGAAAGTTTGCATCAGGCTTTATATGGTGAGCGTAAAGTCAGTATGGGGACACTCAAAGCTGAAATGTCACAATTGCGTGAAATTTTAGGTGGCTTATTGGGTTCACGACCTTATCGCTTATTGGCTCATGTAGAAGCAGACTTTTTACAAATGGAAAATGCACTCGATTCAGGCTATACCGAATCTGCAATGAAGTTATGTCAGGGCGTATTTTTGTCGAAAACAGAAAGCCCATTTTTAACGGCTTGGCGAGATTGCTTAGAATCTAGACTCAGTGACGCAATTTTTAAAGCCAGTGAGCCTGATCACTTACTGAAACATTTAGCGCATTCGCCGGAAGCGATTGATGCTGTTGAGCGTTTAATTGAGCTTACACCTGTCGGACATCCTGCACATAAGCTTTTATTAAAATATAAAGATGAGCGTTAAGATGTCATCCTTACTTTTTCTAAACTGCTTTGAGTGCAAGTCAGTTTAGAAAAAAGGGTACTTATTAAGATTGATCATGAATGACTATTTATAAGAATGCGTAGATTTCATCAAAAGCGTATAAGTAAAATCATGTATTGGTTTCTAACCAATGAAATAATTTCTTGTACACTTCTGCACGTACAGGTGGGGAAGAAAGTACTAAGTCATGCAAACCATTTTGTATTGTAATAACGGTAACGGGACCTTGTATCTTATTTGCATATATCAAAATATCTTTGACGTCTAAAATTACATCTGAAGTTTGTGCATCAATATTGAACTTTTTCGGGTTCTTGGTTTGGTGTGAGCGCATCACTAATGTTGGTACAGATACTTTTACGCCTTGATGAATTTCTTTTTGCGCTTCAAAAATG
Organism: Acinetobacter sp. TY1; assembly: GCF_048551395.1. Lineage (NCBI taxonomy): Bacteria > Pseudomonadati > Pseudomonadota > Gammaproteobacteria > Moraxellales > Moraxellaceae > Acinetobacter > Acinetobacter sp. TY1. The sequence goes on along the minus strand of NZ_JBLYZK010000024.1, from coordinate 47,110 downwards.
GCATGTACAAAACTGATATAGACCAATGGATAGTTGGGCTTTTTCCATTCTAAATTGAAATCCCATTCACCTTTGAAATCTTTATGTATGCTGATGCCATAATATTTACTGAGTTCACTTGGAAAGCGTAAGTTTGGAAATCTTTTACCTAAAGCACTTAAACGAGGTAATGCCAATTTTTTCTTCCATAATGGCATATTGAAGTCATAAAAAGGGCTGTTACACCATAAAGCTTTAATTAAAGGATGATTTGGATGATGTGCTACATACAGTGTTGAGGTTAAGCCTCCTGTAGAATGTCCTGCAAGTAAGACATGATCGTGACCTTCATTACCAATAATCTCTAATGCCTCGGTCATTTCGGCATAATATTCTTGAATATTGCGAAGATTATAAAATTTTTGATGAGGTAAATGTGAGCGCCCATATTTACGTAAATCGAGTGCGTAAAAGTCGTAACCCTGTTGATTGAATTTTTCAGCCATTTCGGTTTGAAAAAAATAATCGAGAAAACCATGAATATAAAGTACAGCTTTTTGCGTACTTTTTTCTGCTTTTTTACGGACTAAGGTTGCAACAACTTTACCTTCAAAATCGTCAGGGTAATGTAGGGTAAGTTGCTCATAGCCTGCGCCAAGAATATCGCTTTGATAGGTTTTGTTGTGCATTTTTTATACTCATCATTATTACAATGGTTGTGTGGATGATTCATTTGAGAATAAGGCATTCATGCGCTTATAACAGCTTATCGTGCGAGAGAGATGCTGTCTTTGTAATCTATCTCTTTGACTTTAACCTGATTATTATAAAGTTCAAGGACTATTTTCTAGAGTGATAGCATTTATTCGATATCGATTGTTGGTAGATTATAAATAAAAAAAGCCTGCATCGAAGAGTAAATACAGGCTTTTAATGTTTTAGAGTGCTTTTTATAAATATTGATGCACCAATTGTAGTGTTTGATCAAATAGGTATTGCCCAAGTTCACGATCTTTGGCTTTACGAGATTTCAAAGCAGGTGTTTGTAGACTTGCATAACCGCCATTGCGCTGAGACCATTCTGTAGAAAATGCCATTTTTTTAATCAGCTCGGCAGGTTTCGATGTCGGAATTAAAAATAATTTCAAAGCATTGTATTGGTATTTTGGTAATTCTCGATAAATTTCAGAATCCACACCGCCTGGGTGTAGTGCATTGCTGGTCACTGAACTACCTTGTAATTGTTGTGCGAGGGTATTGCTAAATAGTAAGTTGGCAAGTTTACTATTGGCATAGCTTCGTACGCCATTGTATTTTTTGACCTGATCAGCCTTGAATTGACCGACATCAATCTGCCCAAGTAAATGCATCATAGACGCAAGATGAATAATTCGCCCTTGTTCTGCTTTTTTAATTAAAGGCAGAAGCTTCATGGTTAATAGAAAGGGACCGATATAGTTCACACCAATCTGTTTTTCGAAACCATCTGCTGTGCTTTCAAGCTGTGGGGTCATCATACCTGCATTGTTGACAAGGACATCAATTTTTTCGAATTGATTGATTAATGTATCTGCTGTTTGTGCTATCTGAGCTAAGTCATTTAAGTCGAGTGTAACAGTGTCAACTTTTCCCGTACCAATTGCATCCAATTGTTTTTTTGCTTGACTCGCTTTGTCTGGATTTCGACAAGCCAAGATAACGTGATGCCCATCTTTTACAAAAGTCTCGGCTGTTGCGAGTCCAATGCCTGTATTTGCACCTGTAATCAGAATTGTTTTCATAAGCTGTTCTTAAAATTGTGGGTGAGTGGATAGATCATAATTATACTTAAAATTTAAAACAATCGTTTTCACGTGAACTGAATTTTTAGGGTGTTGAAAACAAATAATTTAAAAAATAAGTGACTAGGAACGTGATAAGCGTCATAAAAATTTAAGCATTGATATATTGGACTTAATAATAAATTATTTTAATTTAAATATTATTTGATTGATTTAATTTAGTCATATTTGTTGATTTTATATATGACTTTTTTTATTAATTTTATATGAGGTGCTTTCTGTAATATTATACGGTCGGATTAACCAATCATATTTAAAATAATCATTTAGAATTTAAATAATGCTGGTTTAGTATTATAAATTATTAATGTTAACTAGTAAGGGCGTTTCTTATTTTTTGTACCTTGATTTAATATCCTTTGTTTTTTGGTTATGTAAATCTTAATGTTGATTGAGTTTTAATCTTTGTCAAATCTGAATAATTTTTAATACTGGTGTGGATTTTGAACGTAAATAAGTATCCGTTTCACGATACTCAATTTTGGATCGTTTGGTTGTAGCAACTAAAACCTATCAGTTACCTGATCGTAAAATTGATTGGGAAGTGCGTTTAAATTCAAGTTCAACCATCAATGCAATGTCATTGCCAAATGGTAAAATTGTATTGAACTCAGCAATTGCTTGGAATGACTTAACAGATGACGAATTGGCATTTTTAATTTCACATGAAATGAGTCATGTTTTACGTGAGCATGCACGTGAGCGTAAATCAATTAAATATGCATCAAATTCAGCATTATTATTTGCTGCGACAGGTTTAATCAAATTCCTGCATTCTTGACGGTTTATGGTGGACAACTTGCATCTAGCGTACCGACAAGTCGTATTATGGAAACTGAAGCCGATTTAATCGGTCTAGATTTGATGGCACGTGCAGGTTATAAACCTCAAGCAACGATTAGCTTTTGGGATAAAACAGAAGCATGTATAAAAAAGCGTAATATCGAAACATCAAAACGTTCTGATTTTTTATCGAGCCACCCAGATATTGCAGATCGTAAAAAAACTTTACAAGCCAATATGGCATCTGCTCAACAACAGTATTTACTTGCGACTCAACATCAAAAAACTGCTCATCAACATGTAGATGAAAATGTAACGACTACCGTTATGACATTTAATGAAAATGACATGACGGATGCTACTGGATATAGTGATGAAAGCTTTGTGGCATTAGTAAAATAAGTACGATCTGAAACCGTCTTGTTTGATGAGGTTTAAGCTTGAGTGATTAAAAAAGGAATAGTTAGAAACTATTCCTTTTTTTTATTATTTAAATATTATTTAAATTTTTTTAGCAGAGTGTCATTGAATTACATTGCTGCTTCAAAAATGGCAATCACTTGAGCATCAGTGGCTTTACGTGGGTTAGTCAACATACACGCATCTTTTTGTGCATTAGAAGTCATCACTGCATGATCTTCTGCTTTTACACCAAGTTCAGCTAACCCTGCTGGAATACCAATTGATGCTGATAATTCACGAATAGCATCAATTGCAGCAAAAGCAGCTTCAGTAACAGTTAAACCATGCGTATTTACACCCATGAGCTGTGCAATTTTGGCATAGCGGTCAGGGCAAGCAATAAGGTTAAATTCGCAAACATGCGGGAGCAAAATGGCATTACAAACACCGTGAGGTAGGTTATAAAAACCGCCTAACTGGTGTGCCATCGCATGAACATAACCCAATGATGCATTATTAAATGCCATACCTGCCAAATACTGTGCATAAGCCATCGCATCACGTGCTTCTAAGTTTTCACCATTAGCAACAGCAGGGCTGAGCCATTCGCTGATCATGGTAATAGCTTTCTCAGCACACGCATCGGTAATTGGATTTGCCGCAGTCGATACATACGCTTCAACTGCATGTGTTAATGCATCCATACCTGTCGCAGCCGTAAGTGCAGCAGGTTTTGCAATCATGAGTTTAGGGTCATCAATTGCAACAAGTGGTGTACAGCGCCAGTCGACAATCGCCATTTTGACATGCGTATCTGTATTGGTAATGATACAAAAACGAGTCATTTCCGAAGCTGTACCTGCGGTGGTATTGATTGCCACAAGTGGAGTCATAGGAACTTTACTTTGATCAATCCCTTCATAGTCACGAATATGACCACCACCAGCAGTAACAAGTCCAATGCCTTTTGCACAGTCGTGGGATGAACCACCACCAAGTGAAACGATGAAATCACAACCATTATCGTTATATGCGGTCACGCCATTATGCACGTTAATGTCTGTTGGGTTTGGTTCTGCACCTGCGAAAATATGACTCGCCACACCTGCTTCTGTGAGATAACCCGCGATTAAATCGGCTACGCCAAATTTATATAAACCTGCATCGGTAACAATCAGTGCTTTTTTCGCACCTAAATTTTGTGCTTTAGCACCAACTTCTTTGGCACAACCTGGACCAAAAAGTGAAACACATGGGATGTAAAAGCCGTTTGTTTGATCTGCAATATTTTTAAAAGCCATGGTGCGATTCCTTCTACCATTGTTATTTCGTCCAACGGGTGATTTTCACCCTTAAACCGAGTATCAGGATTTAGACGGTAAATATGCACCTACTTAATACCTACCAATATTTTTATATTGATTTTGAGCTTTTTCACGATTTGAAATATAAATGATCAGCAGTTTTCGAGTCAGCACCGTATACTGTGCTGACTGTAAGTATGTTGGTTGGATTTATAAAATTTAAATTTATAATTTAATTTTTTATACATACTATCTTACAGCAGATTATTTGAGAACGATTGATACTTTGAGCAGGAACATGCATGCAATCCAGCATTTATGAAAACATCTATCATCCACATCAGAAAACAGCACGTGCATTGTTGCAAGTGTCTGATGTGCTGAATCAGATTTATCTTGATCAATGGTGTTATCTCGAACATGTCACTGCACAAAATATGCTGGAAATAGATACCAATTTACATACTTTATCGTTTGCAAATGGCTTGTTGAAATTGTATTTTTCGACTGAAGATGTCTTATTACGCATTGAATATGCTTATCCTGAACATAATTACGATAAATTGACACAATTTTTATTGATTGAAATGCCTTTTTTTACAGGTAATCAAGCGACACAACATCCAACAACGGTGCGTTCTCGAGTACAAGTTTTACGTCAGACTTTAATCGAGCAAGTTTTTGAGTGGATACATGGTGAAGATCGAATTGAGCAGTTTATTTATAATATTTCTGAGCAAGATGCAACTGCTATTGATGAACTGCTGATGGATGAAAACTACTATCATGAGCCGCATTTGACTCGTTTTGCACGTTCAGGGCTTCAGATTCCGCTTGAAGTTGAGTTGAATCTAAAACACCTTTGTTTAGTTAATTCAATACAGGGCGAATTTTTCATTCAGGTCAATGCTTTAGTACAACACTATGATCGAATGTGCTATGCCGCAAACCGTTTTATGCCTCATGCATTGTATCGGATTATGGAAACGACATTTAGTGAACAGTTCCATTTGACAAGCTTACTTGAACAGCAAAATGAATTGAAAATTTTAATTCCGCATGCGACTGAGCATCCAAATTTACTTGGTTTTGCCCGATTAATGCATCGTGGCTATTGGCAACAGCAAGATTTATTTGCAAGAAAATCTTTTTTACTTGATCAATCTCAATATTGGGATGATTTATTGATGCGACATTTCCCTGTGTTTAATTATTCACGAACAGTCAATTTATTGTTCAAACAAGATGCATTGGTGAATGATTGGCTAAGTCAACAGATTAATCATCCAAGCGTACGTATTGGTATGACTGCACTTAGTTTGGTGGATTGTTCATCTATTCATCCTCAAGTCATGTTGTTAACTTTACGCTATTTTAAAGGGATTGCAGCACGTTTATTTTTACGTGAATGCCATGATTATGCGATCCGTCATGATTGGTTTAATCCTGCCAATAATTCAGTGAGTGTTATGGTGAAGCATGAAGATGGAGAAACAACCTATATTGCTCCGCCAGTACAAGTGCCCATTACTCACTCAATGCTCTACATTGAAGAGTATTTGAAACTCTTATCTTATAAATCAATAGATAAACCGCAGGTGCTGAAGCAGGTTTATGTGCGCTTGAGTCGGGTCATGCAAGCATATATGCGTTTTTTACAGCAGATTACCACACAAATTCCGCATGATTTAATTGCATATATTGATCCTGAAAGTCAGCAAAGACCTGAATTTTTTTATTTATTAAAAGAACACAAATTAAAAGTAGAAGATTTTAGAGCATTATTTCGACATCCAACTGTTCCTTTAGTCGGTAGCATCAGTGTATTTTCGAGTGATGTATCGGACTATTTACTAGAACATTTTCAGCAACGCCGTGAAATGAGTAAGAATGTCACATGGCAAGGCTTATTTACTCAGGCATGTCGATGGCATATGCATTTAAGACGACAGAAAACCTATGATCAACTACGTATGCGTATACAAGTTGAATCATGGGAGCCGATTAGCCCAATGACCACTATGTATTTTAATGGTTGGCGTTATAGTGAGTTAAATAGCATTGATGATTTAGTTGAAGAGTCGATCTATTTTAAGCATTGTTTAGCGATTAGTTATACTGAACGTATTGTCGATCATGAATATGTGGCTTTTCATATGCAACATTTACAAGAAACGCATTTGAACTTGACGCTCGGTTGTCATTATCAATATGGTCGATTGGTCTATGATCAAGTGCGTTTGCAAAATAATCTTATCCCTGATGCGACTATTATTGTTTCAGCACAATCCTTTGTCGATGAGTTTAATGACTATTTACGCCTTGAAAGTTATAATCCTGAAGCATTGAGCCTTGATCGGTTTAAATAAGCGATTTCTGTCTATATAGAGATAGGTAAATCATCAGCTATTGAATATTCACCTTAACATTTCACTTAAAAGTCGTTAGGCTATAGGCGTTCAATTCCGTATAGGCACCATAGGTTGTTATGAAACAAGAAACTGCACTGAAACTCATGAAAGCAGGCGAGAGTGTCTTTTTGACAGGTTCCGCAGGTGCAGGAAAAACCTATACGCTAAATCAGTACATTAACTATTTGAAAGCACGCAAAGTTCCTGTTGCTATTACGGCATCGACAGGAATTGCTGCCACGCATATGAATGGCATGACCATTCATACATGGGCAGGCATTGGCATTAAAGATGTCTTGTCTGAAGAAGATTTAAAGCGCATGAAAGAGCGCAAATATTTAAAAGAGCATTTAGAAAATGCCCAAGTGTTAATTATTGACGAAATTTCAATGTTGCATGCCAAACAATTGAATTTGGTGAATCAAGTTTTAAAATATTTTAAAGAAAGTGATGAGGCATTTGGCGGTATTCAAGTCATTGCTGCAGGTGATTTTTTTCAGTTACCGCCTGTGGGACGTAATGATGAAAAAAACCGTGATAAATTCTGTTTTATGTCCAATGCTTGGGTCGAAGCCAAATTTCGTGTGTGCTATTTGACTGAGCAACATCGTCAGGATGATTCAGCGTTAAATGATATTTTAAATGCCATTCGTGCCCAAGAAATTCGTCCTGAACATATTCGTGCGTTACAACAAACCAAACAGCAAGATATTGGTGAGACCTTTACCCGTTTATATACTCATAATATGGATGTCGATAATATTAATTATCAACATTTAAATGAAATTAAAGGGGATGGTCACCAATTTGTTGCAGTGACGGGTGGCAATGACAAACTAATTGAAACCTTAAAATCTTCTGTACGTGCGCCTGAAGAATTGACTTTGAAACTGCATGCTAAAGTGATGTTTGTTAAAAATAACTTCGATATGGGCTATATCAATGGCAGCATGGGTGAAGTGATTGGTTTTGAAGAAGATGGCAATATTGGTGGCATGTTGCCTAAAGTTAAACTGACTGATGGCACAGTACTTGTCGTTGAACCTGAAACATGGTCTGTCGACAACGAGGCTGGTAAAACCATTGCAAGTTTAGAGCAAGTGCCACTGCGTTTGGCTTGGGCAATTACCATTCATAAATCTCAAGGTATGACACTAGAGGCTGCGGAAATTAATCTCAGCCATACCTTTGAAAAAGGGCAAGGCTATGTTGCACTTTCCCGATTAAAATCGATTAATGGCTTACGTTTATTGGGTTTTAATGATCAGGCATTAGAGTTGGATAGTTTGGCAATTAAAGCGGATCGCCGTTTTCAAGAATTATCGACAGAGGCCGAAGTTCATTATGCCGATATTGATTTAACACAACAACATCATGCCTTTATTCGTCACTGTGGTGGGACACTCAATACCACTGAAATTGAGCGCAATGAGAAAAAAATAGCTAAATCGGGTGCTAAAGCCAATTATGCCAATGCCACACTTGATGAAACACGTGAACTTTTTGTTAATGGTTATGAAATTCAGGATATTGCGGTAGAGCGTAGCTTAACACCTGCAACGATTATTAATCATTTGGCAAAATTGCAACGAGAACAAGGTTTAGATATTTCCGTTGCCAATCCAGGTGAAGAAGTTGTTGAGCAAGTGCGTAAGATTTATAAAAAATTACTCAAACGTCAAGATGCTCAAAATTTCAGTGAAGATGGTAATATTAAATTGCGTCCCATTGTTGAAATGACGAGCCCGAAGATGGGATATGATCAAGTACGTTTAGCGCTTTTATTTATTGAATAAGCGTTATTGAATAGTTTTTACGTTGTATCGCGCAACTTTTTTGATTTTTCTGAAGTGTAAAATGTAGGTAAAGCTATGCCACAAATGTTCATTGATTATTCTGGTAATATCAAGAATTTAGACAAAAAAAAGCTGATGCTTGGTTTAAATCATGCTTTATTTGATACAGGTTTGGTTGCTGAATCCAAAGATATTAAAACCCGCATTCATGCTGTTACTGACTATATGGTCGGTTTTGGTGAAGAAAATGATGATGATCAACAAGCCTTTATTTTTATACGATTACAAGGTTTAAGCGGTCGTACAGAAACGCAGAAAAACTTAATGACGGATAGCTTATCTAAATATTTACAGTCATTTCAAGATTATACTGCTGTAGGTTTGGAGATGCAGTTATGTGTTGAATTTGCTGAAATGCCAAGAGATATTTATCGTAAAGTTTTAATTCAAAAATAATTGTTGTGTAAGGTCGTTCAATGAACGACCTTTTTGAAGTTGGTTAGATTAAAATTTTAAAACTTCAATATTGGCATAATTTGAAATTTTATCTACATTTAGACTATAAATTTCGTCCAGAAATGCCACATTAAAACGACCAACAGTTTGGTTCTTTTCAAAAGCCAATTTCCCTGCAATCGCAAAATGAATATGTGCTGAAATCGTGGCAATTGTTGGTGTTGTAACAGCGCAATATGCTGCAATGAGAGCACCTAGAGCACAACCTGTTGCCGTAATTTTAGGTTGAAGAAAACTGCCACCATTGACTTGAATCACGGCATTGAGTTCTTTTGATAAAATAAAATCTGACTCACCTGAAATTGCGACACATTCACAATTTTGAAGTAAGGGGAGAGCTTGCTTATAAACTTCATGACTTGCAACAGTACTATCTACGCCTTTAGATTGAACCTGATTACCCGCCAAAGCTGAAATTTCAGAAGCATTTCCACGTATAACCGTTGGTTTTAAGCTGACTAAAGTGTCTGCCATATCGCTACGCCATTTTAAAATTGCACCGTAGCCGACAGGATCAAGCACCCACGGAATAGACTTTTTAGAGACGGTTTCTGCTGAAATTTTCATGGCTTGCATTTGATCGGGTGTTGGTGTACCTAAATTAATACTGAGAGCCGAAGTAATGTTAGCAAAGCTTTCAGCTTCAAAAGGATTATCAATCATTGCAGGTGATGCACCTGCTGCAAGTAAAACATTCGCTGCATAATTCGTCGCAACACTATTGGTAATACACTGAACAAGCGGTTGTTGTTTTTGTAAATTTTGCCAAGCTTCAATGACCATTTGAATGATCCATGTCGTACTTGGATGTTGTAAAGTTTGTTCAGTGATGGCAGTCATGTGTTGTTCAGAATCCTAAGTCAAAGATAAAACTGAAAAAAGAGTAAGTATTTTATCTTGGTTTTATTCAATTTTTTAAGGTTATTGCGTAAAATAATGATCTTGATGTTTGCAATGACGACAGGTCATTGTGATATAACTTTCAGCGTCATATTCAATATTCAATTCATTAGAACCACAATACATACAGCGTTTAACAGAATAAAAATTTAGTCGTGGTTCAATCCGTTTCCACATTTTCCAAACGGGTTGATAAAAAATATGTTCATCAAACTTTAGAAAATGAGTCAATAGAATATGACTCATTTTGCTGAGTGGAATGGTCATTGGGCGGGGTAAAGTTGGTGTTTCCCATTTTTCATTGACAGAGCGGTCACGGTATTGTTCCAATGTTTTTCTTAGAATATTGGTATTAATAAATTTATCATTACGTGCTTGCAGTGCTTTTTGTTTATATAAATACTCAAGTGCTGTTTGAATCATATAGAAAATTTGACCAGGTGCAAGCGTATCCATTAAGCGGTAGCAAAAAGTTTGAAACCGAGTATTCCCTGCAATTAAAATGCCCCATGTTTTGCAGTAATATTGCATGAATTGTACAATTTCTTGATATAAAACAGCATATAAAGTATTTTTGACTTCTTCCGCCGATTTAAACGGAACACCTAATGATAAATTTTCGTAGAACCAATATCTTAACTGTTGTGTAATACTAAATAGACTCGGTTCGGAATAACCATCTAAACGAATATTGATGTAATACTGTTGACAATCATCACTCAATTCTTTTGCAACAAGGACATTGTCTTTAATAAGTTGATTGAGCAATTGAGTTTGAAAATAAGCATTGGGCGTAATTGTTTGATATTTGAATTGATTGAGATCAATAAACTCAGCATAGCTCGATCCTTCACGAACATGTTCATCAAGTAAACTGAGTAAAAATAGCTTATGCATAAAATTCAGTTGATCTAAACTTTTTTCAATTACATCGGTTTTTTTTTGAAGTTTACGTTGTTCTTGTAATTTGGTTTGTGCCATTAATTTTTTACGTTGCGTCATACAGCGTTGACAATGACAATTTCGAGCATTATTTTGATAGTTTTGATGCTCACAATGACTACATTGGTGAAAATAAAGCTCTTGATCAAACTCTTCAGCTTCAATAAAAAACATTGATGCCTGACATAATGGACAGAATGTACTTTCATCAAGTTTTTTTTGTAAAATTTGAAGCGCCATGCAGAGTGTAAGTCCAAGATGATTGTGAAAACATTATACACTTTGAAGGATAAATAGGGATGTTCAATCTTTTATGTTTGTATTTGAATTATTTTTAGAAAATATTATGCAATTAAAATTGAATGTCTTTTTACAATATTTTAAATATGTTTATATGATTTAAGAATAATGTTTGATAGGTAATGTACAGACACAACGTTTAAGGTTGTGTTACTTTTAATAAAGTATACTGTTAACCGTAAGAATCGGCAGTGGGAAATGATTAAAAAGGAATACTGTGCTGTCCATAATATTCCTAATGTATTACTTTCTGAGTTTTTAAAAGCCGATCATCAAGTGGGGTTTAAAACAAATAAATACACAACGAGTGTGATTAAGGCTAAAAATGAAACTATAAGGTAGCTATTAACTGTATTGAAACTTTTGATAAATTTAAGAATGTCCATGAACTTAATTTTATAGATTGTAAGTAAACGTTAATTTTACCTGAAAACTTTTATTCTGAGTAGGGATTTGGTCTAGGTTGTTTAAAAAACCCAGAGATAGTCTCTGGGTTTTTAGTTTTAGTTGGTCTTTAATCTGACTGAGTTGGCGATATTGATTATATAGTCAACATGCTATTGAGTGTTTCAGAAACATTTTTAGATTTTACCAATGGTTTTAATGCCTCAAGTTGTGCTTGTACTTCACTACGCTGTGGTTCTGCTAGCGTATACCAACGTGATAAAACCTGTAATAGCCGAGAACCAATAATTGGGTTTTTCTCATCTAAATACTTCGCTAAATCAATAAAGTGCTGAACACCAAAACTCCATGTGTTGACAGGATTAGCATTTAAACCGCCTGAAACTGAACGAATACGGTTGGGTACAGCTAAATCATAATCAGGATGTGAGGTTAGGTATGCAATTGTATCGGCATCTGCTTTAGGATGTGCTGCTTGAATCATAAACCACTGATCCATTGACAATGCTTCATCTTTAAAACGTAAATAAAAGTCAATAAGTGCTGACTCTGCTTGTGGTGCATCATTCCACACTAAAACTTTGAGTGCACCCAAACGTAAAGACATATTCTTTGTTGTTCGATATTGTGCTTCTGCTAAAGTAAAGACTTCATCATCCCCCTGACGTGCCATCATACTTAATGCAATATTTTTAACTGCACGCACACCCATTGCTTGACTGAAATCTTCAGGTTCATCTAAAACTTGGTATACATTTTTCCAAAAACCTTTAAAGATTGTTGCAACAGCATTTAAAAGTGCTTCACGTTTTTCTTTAATTACCAATGGATTGTAATTTTGATCAATACGGCTTGCCAAATAACCTTCTGTTGGCACATCAAATAAGCGTGACACCAATAATGGGTCTGTGCTGATTAATTTGCCAAGGAAGTCCGGCGCACTGATCGCATCAAGATAAACTTGTGCATTGTGATCTTTAAGTAGAATGTTTTCCAATAAGGTCTGTGATGCTTGCCATTGGTTAAAACCATTGGTTTCGTAACGTAATAAGAATGCAAGCTGTTCATCTGAATAATTAAATTCTAAATTTACAGGTGCTGAGAAGTTACGTAACAATGACACCACAGGTTGAGTAGCTACATTTGTGAACGTAATACTTGCTGTATCCGTATCAAATAGATACATACCATCTTTGACGTTATCTTCAAACAAGGCATCAGAGCTAAGTACAAGTTGTTCACCTGTTGTTGCATCAAAAAGTGCTAAAGCCACAGGAATTGGTACGGCTTTTAAATTTGGATATTTCGGATGTGCTTTTAGGCTTTGTTTAAAGCTTAATGTATAGGTTTGTGCGGTTGCATCATATTGATCTTGCACTTCTAACTTTGGTGTACCAGGTTGATTGTACCATGTTAAAAATGTAGATAAATCAACACCTGAACCTGCAGTCAATGCTGCAATCCAATCTTCAACTGTTACAGCTTGACCATCATGGCGTTTGAAGTATTCATCTGTTCCTGCACGGAATTTTTCTTTACCGAGTAATGTTGCCATCATACGGTTAATTTCAGCACCTTTTTCATAAACCGTTGCCGTATAGAAATTATTGATTTCAACAAAATGATCAGGACGTGGCGGATGTGAAAGTGGACCTGAATCTTCAGGGAATTGATGGGCTTTAAGTACAGCAACATCATCGATACGTTGAACCGCAGCCGATTGTAAATCTTCCGAGAAGGATTGATCACGGAAAACCGTTAAGCCTTCTTTTAAGCAGAGTTGGAACCAATCACGGCAGGTAATACGGTTTCCTGTCCAGTTATGGAAATATTCATGGGCGATGACAGATTGCACACGCATAATTGATGCATCGGTGGTAAATTCTTCATCTGCAAGTACGCATGAGGTATTAAAGATATTTAAACCTTTATTTTCCATTGCACCCATATTGAATGCGCTGGTTGCTACAATCATATAGTTGTCTAAATCGTATGGGCGACCATAATGCTCTTCATCCCAACGCATAGAATGTTTCAGTGCTTCCATCGCAATGTGACATTTTGGAATGTCTTTTTCTTCGGCATAAATTTCAAGTGCAACGTCACGACCTTCTGAAGTCGTATAGCGATCTTTCAGTACTGCCAAATCGCCAATCACACAGGCAAATAAATAGGCTGGTTTTTTAGTTGGATCTTTCCAAATGGTATAATGACGGTTTTCACCAGTTTCACCTGCTTCAATCAAGTTGCCATTGGCAAGTAAAACAGGGAATTTTTTGTCTGCTTCAACACGTGTGGTAAAAACCGATAAAACATCAGGACGATCAGGGTAAAAAGTAATTTTACGGAAACCTTCAGGTTCATTTTGCGTGACAAATAAATCGCCAGCGGCTTGATATAAACCTTCAAGCTGAGTATTTGATTCAGGATGAATAATAACTGTAATTTCAATAAGCGCATCAGCAGGGGCATTTTGAATGATCAATTGCTCAGTATTGAGTTGATATTCATTTTCAGACAGTAATTGACCATTAACAGCAATAGATTTGAGTTCAAGATCACGACCCAATAGCACCAAGTCACCTTCAGCCTGACGCTGCATTACCAATTTACTGTCGACTTGTGTATGGTCTGCATAGACTTGGATATTTAGGTCAATAGAATCAACCATAAAAGCAGGTTTTTGATAATCTTTTAAATAAATGGTTTGATCTGCTTCAACCAATGGGTTTGCTGCAATATTCATATAATGCCTTCATCCTTATCTATATTTGTCGTCATCAATGTGGTATGTGAAGTATCGTTGAAATTGATGATACTCCAGCATTGGGTGACTGTCTTGAATATTTGAGTTGCCTTATGTATGGGTGTGATGGACTGATTTTTCAATCTATTTTCAGCTTTTAAAGGCATCTTTATTGCTTTTGAGTGATAAATATACGTTGAGATGTGTTAAATAATTGGTTGAAATTGCAAAATGAGATCAATTTAGGTAACATACCTACCGATTGGTATCTTCTGGTGGGTTTATAATGAACAGTTTTCTTTTTGCTTATTCATTGCTTGGCTTGGCGATTATTTCGGAAGTGACAGGCTCTACGTTTTTGGTGAAATCGGAGGGATTTACCAAATTATGGCCCTCCCTTGCCGTTGTCGTATTATTTAGCATCGCATTTTACTTGCTATCACAAGTCATTAAAGTAATTCCGTTGGGTATTGCTTATGCAATTTGGGCAGGTGTGGGGATTGTCCTCACTGCAATGATTGGATTTTTTGTCTTTCAGCAGCGTTTAGATGCAGCAGCTATGATTGGCATCGGTCTAATTGTATCGGGTGTGGTGGTGATTAATTTATTTTCACATTCTGCTGGACATTAAGTTAATAATTTACCAAAAGTGAAACATAGAGATTGGAGCCGAGTATTTAATGGAATCTGTCATACAAAATGCATATCAGCGCAAGAAACAACCAGATTTGGTTCGGCAACGTATTTTGGATGGCGCAATGCAGCTTGCAGCAGAAAAAGGTGTAGCAAGTGTTTCAATTCAAGCCGTTGCGGCATTTGCAGGCGTGACCAAAGGGGGCGTGTTTCATCATTTTGCCAATAAGCAAATTTTAATTGAAACCATGTTACATGAAGTTTTACACAAATTTGATCAGGAAATTGACCGATTTATTGAACAAGATACGGTGCAATATGGCTGTTTTACACGTGCGTATATTGAAGTGACCTTAACCCATCAATCTTTTGGGGTAAGTTCATTATGGGCAACCTTATCAATGACTTTGGTTTCTGATCAGACTTTTAGTCAGCTTTGGAATAAGTGGTTGGCGGAACGTTTAAAGCAACATCAAGACACTGATGCTGATTTGAATTTACGGATATTGCGTTATGCTGCAGATGGTGCATGGTTTATTGAACGCTTTGATCCCGGAAATGTGCAAGATTTGATGATGCTTAAACAAGAATTAATTCAACGCTCTTATCCTACTATTACTTAAGATGAATACTTAGTGATTGTTATTCTCATAAAAACGCCTATTTCAATATTGAAATAGGCGAGGAAAATTTAATTTTAAAGCCTTAAATATCGATAAAATAACTGCTATTGTGGCTAACTTTGTAGCGTCATCAAACTTGCATTACCACCTGCAGCAGCGGTATTGATGCTGACGGCTCTTTCAATCACTAAACGGTCTATCGGTATAGATTGCCCAATCTGTACATGGCTAATACCAATAATCGCTCCTTGACGTTGTGCAATGCTTTGTTGTAATAGCATCAATTTTTGTTCCGAACCTTGATACAGTACAGCATCAAAATGATCTGTTTCAATATTTTGAATGATTTGAATACTTTTACGTAATGTTTCAGGCATACTCGATAAATACTTTAAAATCACAACATCATCATGTAAGACAACTGGTGTACTTCCAATTGCATAAACACTCGTAAGTTGCTGAATCAACGATAGTTCCTGCTCAGCCATACACAAAACGGCTTTACGTGGCGCAATCGTATAATGATTACTTTCACCTGTTGGTCCAGGCAGGGTATATAGACCAATCAAATTTTCTTCGATACTTAAGTTCAGATCAATTCTAAATTGTTGCATTGCCCATGTTTTAAACGCTACAAATTGTGCTAATTCTGTTTTGGTTGTGAGTGATTTTATTGTACCAAAGAGTTGATTTTGTTTATAAGATTGTTGTTGCATGAGTTTATGCATATAAATTGGGCCACCTGCTTTCGGCCCTGTACCTGATAAACCTTCGCCACCAAAGGGTTGCACGCCAACCACTGCACCAACAATATTACGGTTAATGTAGAGATTACCCACTTCGGCATGTTGTATAACCGTATCAATGGTTTCATCAATACGAGTATGTAAGCCCATGGTCAGACCATAACCTTTATCATTGATATGTTGAAGTAACTTTTCAAGCTCACCATATTTATAAGTGATGACATGTAACACAGGACCAAATACTTCACGTTTAAGCTCATTTAAATTAGGTAGTTCAATGAGCGTTGGCGATACAAATGTACCTTGTGTGTTGTATGAATGATCATACTTATCTTGTGATGTCTTAAATTGTAATTGATGAACGGGATAACCTTTTTGACGCATTTGTTCAATATGATTTTCAATATTTTGCTGTGCATCAAGATCAATAACAGGACCGACATCGATATCTAATTGTTGAGGATTACCACAGTTGAGTTGTTGCATTGCACCTTTGAGCATTTTGATGAGGGTAGGCGCGTTGTCTTGTTGCACACATAAAACACGTAGGGCAGAACAGCGTTGACCTGCACTGTCGAATGCTGAATTGACTGCATCAAGCACCACTTGTTCAGTCAATGCTGATGAGTCAACAATCATCGCGTTTTGTCCACCTGTTTCAGCAATTAACGGAATAGGGCAACCTTGTGGACTTAAACGTTTAGCTAAAGTTCGTTGTAAAATTTTGGCAACTTCGGTTGAGCCTGTAAACATTACCGCATGAATACGATCATCTTGGCTTAGTTGTGAGCCGACAATTTCACCACGTCCTGGTAAAAGTTGTACGACAGATTTTGGAATGCCAGCTTGCCATAAAATTTTCACGGCTTCGGCTGCAATAAGAGGTGTTTGTTCGGCAGGTTTAGCAATCACACAATTTCCGGTTGCAAGTGCCGCAGCAATTTGCCCACTAAAAATTGCAAGTGGAAAATTCCATGGACTAATACACAATACCGTTCCTAAGGCATCTATTTTGCCTTGTATATCTTGTGATTGCGTTGCATAGTAACGTAGGAAGTCAACTGCTTCACGTACTTCAGCAATACCATTTGACCATGTTTTACCACTTTCACGGCACAGTAAAACCATCAGTTCTTGCATCCGACCTTCCATCAGATCGGCTGCTTTGAATAGACATTCCGCCCGTTGTTGTGAAGGGGTATTTTGCCAAAGTGCATTGCTTTGCGTGGCATTATTCAGTGCAAGATTGACCTGATCGCTTTCAGCTTCATAGACAAAACCGACAATATCTAGATGATGCGCAGGATTGATAATGGGCTGAGGCTGTAAATTGGATTGTTGAAGATCAAAATTTTCTAATAATGGGGAGCTTGACCATTGTTGATTCGAAAATTGCTCAGCATATTGATTTAACTGCTGTAATTCAGCATCGTTGTTTAAATCTAAACCAATTGAATTTTGACGAATGGGTTGTAATACATCATGAGGTAAAGGAATGGCAGGGTGCTTCGTTCCAACAATACCGACTTGTTGCGCCGTGTGCTGAATTTCATGAATTGGGTCTTCAATTAGTGATTCAATTTGCACAGTTTGATCGGCAATACGGTTGACGAAAGAGGTATTTGCACCATTTTCGAGTAAACGACGAACCAAATAAGCGAGTAAGGTTTCATGATTACCAACAGGTGCATAAATACGACAAGGAACTCCTAATTTTTGATCAGTAATTGAGCCAACCACTTGATCATATAAGGGTTCTCCCATGCCATGTAAGCATTGGAACTCATATTGTCCTGCATAATATTTTTCAGGTTGTGCAAGTTGATAAATGGTCGCTAAGGTCTGGGCATTGTGCGTAGCAAATTGTGGGTAAATCAAATCAGGCGCAGCTAATAGTTTTTTGGCACAAGCAATATAAGACAAATCTGTATGCACTTTTCGGGTAAAAACAGGATAGTCTGACATACCATCAATTTGAGCTTTCTTAATTTCGCTGTCCCAATAGGCACCTTTGACAAGACGAATCATCAAGCGTTTTTGGCTACGTTTTGCAAGGTCAATAATATAATCAACCACATAGAAACAACGTTTTTGGTATGCTTGTATGACAAAACCAATGCCTTTCCAGTTTTTCAAAGCGGGCTCAAAACATAAACGCTCAAGAAGCTCTAAAGAAAGTTCAAGGCGTTCCGATTCTTCTGCATCAATATTCAGCCCAATATCATAACTTTTTGCTAATAAAGCTAAATTGAGAATTTTAGGATAAAGCTCATCATGCACACGGGCGATTTGGCTACGCTGATAACGTGGATGCAATGCGGATAATTTGATAGAAATTCCTGGGCCACTATAAACATCTTTATCGGCAGAGGCTTTACCAATAGCATGAATGGCTTGGGTATAATCAGCCAAATAACGATCTGCATCATATTCGGTCAGTGCGGCTTCACCGAGCATATCGTATGAATAGCGGAAGCCTTTTTCTTCAAGCGGTTTCGCGTGATCAAGTGCTTCTTCAATGGTTTCACCAGTGACAAATTGCTCGCCCATCATCCGCATTGCTGCATCAACCGCTTTACGAATAATGCCACGCCCACTGCGTGCTAAAAGGGAAGTGAGCATGCCTGATAAACTTTGATGTTTTGGTGTTTCCATCAGTTTACCAGTGAGCATTAAGCCCCATGCAGCAGCATTGACAAACATCAAGTTACTTTGCCCCAAATGATCTTTCCAATTGCCTTGATTAATCTTGTCTTTGATCAGTAGGTCACGTGTGGCATTGTCTGGAATACGCAGTAAGGCTTCGGCCAAACACATCAAAGCAATGCCTTCTTGTGATGACAGGGAAAATTCTTGTAATAAGCCTTGTACGATGCCTGCTTTGCCCGATGAGCTTTTACGCTCGCGTAAGCTATGTGCCAAATTGAATGCAAGATCATGAATATGTTGATTAAGGTCATCATCAATTTGAGTATGCTCAAGTAGATTTTCGATGCATTCAGGTTCAGCACGGCGCCATGCCGTATTGATAGCATGCTGAAACTCAGTATGAGGATGAAATGGGGTAATACTTTCAAAAGCAGGTGTATTAAGTGCTTCTGTGTTTGCAGATGAAATCGTATTCATGGTCAACATCCTGTGACTGAACAATATATTTTTGTTGAGTTGGCTACCTTATTTAATTTATCATCACAGAAATAAAGCCAAATAACTCACTATAATTTGATTAATATTTAGAGAATAATTCAAATGACAGCCTCAATTTCTACTCTAGACCGCATAGATCTCAAAATTCTCGATATTCTGCAAGATGATGGAAAAATATCTAATATTAAATTGGCAGAAGCAGTTAATTTATCCGCCACCGCCGTACTTGCTCGGGTACAAAAGTTAATGGCAGATGGCTTTATTTTGGGTTATGAAGCCAAGCTTAATCCTGATTTACTTGGTGCGAGTTTTGTCGTATTTGTCGAAATTTTACTGGATAAAACTACACCCAACGCACTCGATGAATTTTCCGAAGCGGTGGTATTGCATCCTGAAATTATTGCTTGTCATATGATTAGTGGTGGTTTTGATTTTTTAGTGAAAATTCGCTGTAAAGATATGAGCGAGTTTCGACACATTTCAGGACAAGTGCTGTGGCAGTTACCAGGCGTTAAGGAGACACGGAGTTATCCAGTGATGGAAGTCATCAAAGATAGTCAGCATATTCATTTAAAAAGCACGCTGAAAACTGCATCAAAAAAGTAGATTTAAAAACAATAAAAAAAGGGCATGAAGCCCTTTTTGTAAAACATGTTTAAACGATTTTAGTTTTTCATGTCTTGCATTTCACGATTGTAGATATTTTCAGCACTTTCAAAACGTTCAATCACATCTTGAGTCGGTTCTTTATCCATTAAACTCACCACAATGATGCTGATGAAAGATAAAATGAAGCCAGGTACAATCTCATATAGACCCAAATCGCCCATATAATTTTTCCATGCAATTACGGTAACTGCACCCACAATCATACCAACTAAAGCACCATTGAGCGTCATGCGTTTCCACATGAGAGACAAAATGACCAACGGACCAAATGCAGCACCAAAACCTGCCCATGCATAAGCGACAAGACCGAGTACTTTACTTGCAGGATTCATGGCAATTACAATGGCAAGAACTGAAATGGCTAAAACCATTAAACGACCAACCCAGACCAATTCATTTTGTGAAGCATTTTTACGTAAAAATGCTTTATATAGATCTTCAGTTAATGTGGTTGAACACACCAATAATTGTGCGCTGAGGGTACTCATTACAGCGGCTAAAATAGCTGCCAAAATAACGCCTGCAATCCAAGGATTAAATAGAAGTTTGGTTACTTCCATAAACACAGTTTCAGGGTTGGCTTTGACAACAGCAGCAAGTTCAGGGTGTACGTGGAAATAAGCAATACCAACATAACCTACAGCAACTGCACCCCCTAAACATAAAATCATCCAAGCCATACCAATTCTACGGGCAGCTGGAATAGAGCGTACTGAGTCAGCCGCCATGAAACGAATGAGAATATGTGGTTGACCAAAATAGCCTAAGCCCCATGCCATTGAGGAAATGATGGCGATGCCACTAATGCCAGTAAATAAATTACTTGCATGTGGTCGAGCAGTTTCAATTAATTGTGTCGCAGATGTTGTATCACCTAAGGCTAAATAGGTCATGATTGGTGCAAGGAGTAATGCAAAAATCATCAGGCCTGCTTGGAAAGTATCCGTCCAACTAATTGCTAAGAAACCACCAATACATACATAACTTATGGTCGCAAGTGCACTGAGCCAAAGTGCTGTGGTGTAACTGAGCCCAAAAATACTTTCAAATAAACGTGCACCTGCAACCATGCCTGAAGCACAGTAAATGGCAAAAAAGACTAAAATCACCATTGCAGAAATGATGCGTAAAATCTTTTTCTTGTCACCAAAACGGCTTGTGAAATAATCGGGTAGAGTCAATGCATTACCCTGAATTTCGGTATGTACACGTAAGCGTCCTGCTACCAAAAACCAGTTGATCCATGCGCCAATAATCAAACCAATGGCAATCCATGATTCAGACAAGCCTGAAAGATAAATTGCACCAGGTAGCCCCATGAGTAACCAACCACTCATGTCGGAAGCACCTGCCGATAATGCCGTGACAAAACTTCCGAGGCTACGTCCTCCCAAAATATAATCGGAGAAATCTGTCGTCTTTTTATATGCATACAGCCCAATGCATACCATGACGATAATATAAAAAACAAATGTTACGACTGTGGGGTTGAGATAATCCATAAAGTTTCCTTTTATCACAGAGGATAAATCCGTCCAGTATTGTTGTTATGTCCGGTCCTTGAATGAGCAGATTCAACCACGGATTTAAATTTACGCTCTGTTACAATAAGGTGTAATTTACTAGAATTTTGTGCAAACAAGTGTAATTTTGCTTACAAATATAAAAAATAGTTTAAAATCAACTGTATATTCTTAAATTTTGTTTTGTGATGATCTGTTTTGATTTGCTTGGAGGCTTTAAGTGTTGGTGTATCGCAAAAAAAGTAAGTTATTCTGTAGAAAAAATAATCAATTTTTTTTGTTGGGATGCTTTTGAAACATATCAATTTTTTACTCAAAGTATGAACTTTGTTTACTTTAGTTCGAACGATGGGCTTTAAATCAAAAGAGTTTTCAGGGAGATAATCCTCATAGAATTAAGGAAGAACCGAATTTTGAGATAAAAGTTGTAGTTAAAAGAAAGCCAACATGCATGTTGGCTTTCTTGTTTGTCAAGAACAAAGGTCTTAATGGTCATGATGTAAGTATTTAGGCTCTTTCGGTAGGCGCATACTACAAAATAAACAAATAATCAGCATGATTACGACATAAACGAAAAATGTATTTTCATGTCCAACATCTTTAAGTTTAAGTGCAACAGCAGGTGCAGACCCACCAAAAATTGCATTTCCAACAGCATAGGCAAAACCGACACCTAATGCACGAATATGAGAGGGGAACATTTCAGCTTTAACCAAACCACTAATTGATGTGTAAAAACTTAGGCATAGCATAAGAAAAATTAGTAGCAGTGTTACCATTATTGCTGAGTTGTGGAAGTAAGGCATTGCCAAAACCATTACAGGATAAATAAAGACAGCACAACAAATACTAAACAGCATCATTGATGTACGGCGCCCAATCCGATCTGCAAGCATGCCGAATAAGGGCTGTACACACATAAAGATAAAGAGAGCAAAGGTCATCATATAACCGACGGTTTTGTCAGTGAAACCAAGGCTAGTAATATATGTTTTTGAGTACACCGTAATAAGGTAAAAGCACAGTGAGCCTGCAGATGTGTAACCAACAACCAATAGAAAAGTACGCCAATTATTTTTGAATAACTCTCTTAAACTGCCTGAACCTTCTTTGCTCGCCTCATCTTTAGATAAGGTTTCTTTAAGATGACGACGTGCAAATAAAGATAAAATAGCGACAATACCACCAATCACAAAAGGAATGCGCCAACCGCCATCCATGAGTTGTTCTTTACTCATCAGTGCAAGCAATAGAACACCAAGCGCACTTGCTAAAAGTTGACCGCCTGCAAGCGTGACATATTGAAAAGATGAATAAAAACCACGCTGACCTTTTAGTGCGATTTCACTCATATAAGTTGCAACGGTACCGTATTCGCCACCGACTGAAAGACCTTGTAAGAGTCGAACTGCCAAAAGGCAAAATGGAGCTGCCATACCTACTTGCTCATAAGTGGGTAAGGCTGCAAATAAAAATGAGCTGAATGCCATAAGAGAAATTGAGATCACCATGGAGTTTTTGCGCCCATAAGTATCACCAATCCATCCAAAGAGCCAACTTCCAATAGGACGCATAAAAAAGCTTGCGGCAAATACGCCCCATACATAAATGGCTTTGGTTGAGTCTGACATATCAGGGGCGGTAAGTGCATGGGTAAAATAGATAGCAAAGGCGGCATAAATATAAAAATCAAACCATTCGACTAAATTTCCCGAAGCAGCACCGACAATAGACATAATACGGTTGCGCTTTTCATGTGGATGATATTGAGGGGTTTCAATTTGTTGGCTCATAGATAGTCCTGATCTACTGTTTTTATAATCAATAGATTCAGTCTATGTGTAGAATATTTTTGAAGTTTAAAATGTATAAAAAAACTACAAAACAACGGACTAAAATTATGAAAAACTGCTCATAATCAAATTGTATTTTGAAAATAAGTATGAGAAATTAAGAAAGATATAGGTCAATATTTATTTAAAAATCACAAATTTTCTCATAATTAGGATATTTTTTTTAAATGCGTACAGAGTGAAAAATCAGCTATTGCTAGGTATATAAGAAATAGATAACTCAATAAGTTCAAGTATTCTCTTTTAGAAACTGATGAATTTGCTGTGTAAATTTGACAGGCTCGGTGATGAGGGGCGTATGCCCTGAGCGTTTAAAAATGATGTTTTTCGCGTTCATAAGAGTATTTGACACATGCAGTTGCCCTTCAATCGGATAGAGTGAAGATTTTTCACCGATGAAAAAAGTAGTTGGAGATTGAAGCTCTGAAATTGCATCACGATAATTTTCAGTATGATTTAAATAGTTGTCGATATACCACGTCATGTAATCTAAACGACGGATCGGTAAGAGATGTTTTTGTAATTGTGGGTGTTGTAGAGCCAATTTAAATAAAAAAGGACTAATTTTATTACTGTTTTGTAGTTGAATGAAATTAAGCCAAATTTGTACAAGCTCAGCTCTTGGTTTATTAGGTAAATCATCGATATAACGATATTGTTCATATTGATGTAAAAACTGTGATAGTTCTGCAAGTAAGCGTTTAAATTGATCATGTTTTTGCCCAAACAAGCCATAAGACCAATGTTCATCAGTGGTAATTTGCGGGGTTTGATCAATATGTAAATAGCCTTTTAACTGGTCTTTTAAATTGCCATATTGCATACCATGCATGGTCGTTGTCGCACCCATTGAGTAGGCAATCAGTAGGAAATTATTCAAGTTTAATTGCGTAATCAGTGATTCAATATCTCGCCAATGGTTTTGAATGGCATCTAAATTTTGTGGAATAGCACAATTTTTCGAACCGCCAAAACCACGCCAGTCTGGGATATAAAATTTGTATTTTTTAATGTTTGGTAATAAAAAAGGAAGCCATTGCCAACTGTGCATGCCTAAACCTGATAGCACAAGGACAGGTTCACCTTGCCCAATTTCACGGACAAAGAGATTTTCACCATCAGGCATTGTGTACATTGGCATGTATATTTCCTTTCTTTTTTGTTCTAGATGAGTTTTATAGCGTTTTTACAGGTCAATGTCAGTGACTGAATCTATATTTTGATTGTGATTATGACAGGGGACTTTGACATTTCGATGTTAGTTTTTCTTGAGCATAGTATTTAGTTTTGAGACTCGTTAAAATTTTTAAGTTGAGGAATAAGTTTTTCAAACCATTGGATCCAACCTATTTCAGAATCTATACCGAGTTGTAAAATCATTTTATGAATAAATAGCGTTCGATCTTGATCAGTATCTTTGGCAAAATCTCGGGCAAAAATCACTTGATACAGTGCGAGCTTTTCTTTGTGAATTTGTAAATGGCGTTCTAGTTCGGGCAGGATGGCATTACCCCCAAATTGTGCTTCAATACGTAGGCGAACCATAATTTCTTCACGTAACTGAGCAGGTTCAGCTTGTTTAAGCATCCAATCGGTAAGTTCCACACGACCGAGTTGTTCAACTTGATAGGTTTTTTTACGACCTGTATCCGATTCATCTTCGAGCGTGGAAATCCAACCTTTCTGCAACATGCCATTGAGTTCACGATAAATTTGCTGATGTGTTGCATTCCAAAAAAAGCCCATAGAGCGATCAAAACGACGAGCAAGCTCAATGCCTGTGCTTGGTTTTTCGACTAGACTTGTGAGTAAAACATGAGCTAAAGACATTTTTGTTACAAATCTCGAAAAAATGATTGCAAAGTTATTATGCAACATGTTGCATAAAAATCAATTCTCGCATATAAATAAATCATAAATTAATGCAACAAGTTGCACTAAATATTCATCAGGATAATTTCGCCAGCCAAATTTATTAAAATCGGCAAGCCAAGGAGCATACATGTCTAACTATCCACATTTACTCGCACCCTTAGATTTGGGTTTTACCACATTAAAAAATCGTGTATTGATGGGATCAATGCATGTTGGTCTTGAAGAAGTGGATGGTGGTTATGAACGCATGGCTGCCTTTTATGCAGAGCGTGCTGCGGGAGGTGTAGGCTTAATCGTGACAGGTGGCATTTCACCGAATGATCATGGTGTAACATTCTTTGGCGGTTCTAAATTGGATCATTTAGAAGAAGCTGAGAAACATAAAGTGATTACTCAAGCCGTGCATGAAGCAGGCGGAAAAATTGCTTTACAGATTTTGCATACAGGGCGCTATTCTTATCAGTCTGAAAATGTTGCACCATCGGCGATACAAGCACCGATCAATCCAACAAAACCGCATGCTTTAACATCAGCAGAAGTAGAACAGACGATTGTAGACTTTGCTCACTGTGCAAAATTGTCGCAAATTGCTGGTTATGATGGCGTGGAAATTATGGGGTCGGAAGGCTACTTAATTAACGAATTTATTGCTGCACGTACCAACCATCGTGATGATGAATGGGGCGGTAGCTACGAAAACCGTATCCGTTTTCCAATTGAAATCGTAAAACGTACCCGCCAAGAAGTGGGCGAAAACTTCATTATTATCTATCGTTTATCAATGTTGGATTTGGTTGAAGGTGGTTCTACACTTGAAGAAGTAATTCAACTTGCGAAGGAAATTGAAAAAGCAGGCGCAACCATTATTAACACGGGTATTGGCTGGCATGAAGCACGTATTCCGACCATTGCAACAAAAGTACCACGTGCAGCATTTACATGGGTGACTAAGAAATTAAAAGGTATTGTGAATGTGCCTTTGATCACTTCAAACCGTATCAATACACCTGAAATGGCTGAACATGTATTGGCACAAGGTGATGCAGATATGATTTCAATGGCTCGTCCAATGCTGGCAGACTCACATTTTGTCATGAAAGCTGAACAAGGTCGTGCAGATGAAATTAATACCTGTATTGGTTGTAACCAAGCCTGCTTAGATCATATTTTCTCAATGAAAATAGCAACATGCTTAGTCAATCCACGAGCATGTTATGAAACTGAACTGATTTTCAAAGATTCGGCAAAAGTTAAAAATATTGCGGTGATTGGAGCAGGTCCTGCGGGATTAAGTTTTGCGACTTATGCTGCGGATCGTGGTCATAAAGTTACACTGTTTGAAGCATCCAATCAGATTGGCGGTCAATTTAATATTGCTAAAACCATTCCGGGCAAAGAAGAATTCTATGAAACTTTACGTTATTTCAAACGTAAAATTGAATTGCAGCCGAACATTAAGCTCGTACTGAATCATACCGCAACTTATGAAGAACTCAGCTCTGAAAACTTCGATGACATCGTAGTGGCAACAGGTGTAACACCACGCCATTTAGATATAGAAGGTATTGATCATCCTAAGGTATTGTCTTATATCGAGGTTTTACGTGATCGTAAGCCTGTTGGTAAAAAAGTGGCAATTATTGGTGCAGGCGGTATTGGTTTTGATACAGCGGAATACTTATCGCATGAAGGCGAAAGTGGCAGTTTAAACCCACAGAAGTTTTATGATGAATGGGGTATTGATACATCTTATGCGAATGTAGGTGGTTTGAAACAACCTGAAGTTGAACAATCGCCACGTGAAATTTATTTATTACAACGTAAAGCCAACTCAGTTGGTGCTGGTTTGGGTAAAACCACAGGCTGGATTCACCGTACAGGTTTGAAACATCGTCATGTCAATATGATTCCAGGCGCAAGTTACAACAAAATTGATGATCAAGGCTTACATATTACGGTTGGCGATAAAACCATGCTTTTAGAGGTCGATAATGTTGTGATTTGTGCAGGACAAGAACCTTTCACTGCAATGTTCAATCAGTTACAGGCTGATGGGAAGTCTGTACATTTGATTGGTGGTGCGAAAGAAGCAGGTGAGTTGGATGCCAAGCGTGCAATTCGTCAGGGCGCTGAATTGGCAATGGTGATTTAGTCGTTACTTTTTATATAGATGAAAGTTTTAATTTATTGAAATACATCTAACTTAATTCAAAGAAATCCCCCCAATCTCCCTTTTAAAGCGAGGAGTATTACGAATCTAATGATTTGTAACAACGTAGATTTTGCCCTCTTTAAAAAAAGGGGGGGAGATTATTTTTAAAAATTTTAAAAGGACATTAAGATGAGCTATATAAATACGAAACCTGCCATTCAAAAATGGCACGATATGATTGCAACACGAGATATGAGTATTCTGAGTGAATTACTTGCAGATGATGTGGTGTTCCGTTCACCTGTTGCATTTAAGCCTTATGAAGGTAAGCAAGTCGTTTTCTTTATTTTAAATAATGTTATTCAGGTCTTTGAAAACTTTACATATCACCGAGAGTTTTTCACCGAAGATCAACAAAGTGTAGTACTTGAATTCTCAGCTGTGGTTTCGGAAAAACAACTGAAAGGTATTGATATGATTCGCTTTAATGAGCAAGGTCAAATTGTTGAATTTGAAGTGATGATTCGTTCACTCAGTGGTTTACAAGCCCTTGCAGCTCAAATGGGTGAGCGTATTAAGTTGTTTCAACCAGCTTAGTATATAAATCGAATTAAAAATTGAAAATTATGCAGTTTCAGGATTCAGTGATGTTCGCATCACTGAATCTATTTTATTTTAAATATGTTAATGCTTAGGAAATTTGATGTCTATTTTGAAGAAAATCCGTTTGAAAAAACCCAATTTAAACAATGTTCGTCAGCTGACACAAAATGTACTTGATCAACTGACGGGTGCAGAACAGCCTAAAATGTATTTTAATCCAGAAGGTGAATTGACAGAAGTTTTACAAAAGTTGCCACAATTACAGCAAAAGTACCGTCCGACACCGTGGTTGAGTAATGCCCATGCACATTTATTATATTTTGATTTAATTCAGAAAAAAACGATTCAACTTCAATATGATCGAATGGATCAATTGACCATGCACGATGGTGGTGTAACTGCTATTTCATGGTATGGCTATGATTTACCTAAAGATACACCAACTATTGTAATCATGCATACCATCACAGGCTCACCGACCAGTATGCGTGAATTGGTTAAAGATTTAAATGAATATACGGGATGGCGTATTGCACTGTGCTTGCGCCGTGGCCATGCAAATTTACCCATGCCTGTACCAAAAATGTCGATTTTTGGCTCAACGGAAGATTTAAAAGAACAACTTGAATATATTCAAAAAAAATTCCAACAGTCTGATCTCTATGCTGTCGGTTCTTCTGCAGGGACAGGTTTATTGGTGCGTTATTTAGGTGAGCAGGGAGCAGATACTCCTTTTAAAGCTGCATTTGCGATGTGTCCAGGTTATGACACAGATATTGGCTTTGAAAATGTTCATCCTTTTTATAGCAAAGTTATGACTAAAAAATTATTCAAGGCTTTTATTCAGCCTTATACGCAAACTTGGCAACAAGTTAAATCTGTAAAAAATGTTTTAAAAACCAAAACACTGCAAGAGTTCCAGTATAAATATTATGAAATGGCGGGTTATGCCAATTATCAAAGCTATAATCAGGCCGTCAATCCTATTTATGTATTTGAAAATGTGACCATTCCATTGATGGTTCTCAATGCTGAAGATGATCCAGTCTGTTCAATTAAGAACTTTGAACCTTTTAAATCCGTGGTACAACAAATGCCAAATGTGGTTGTGGTCACCACGAAAAAGGGCAGTCATTGTGGTTTTTATGAAGGCTTACAGAGTAAATCGTGGGCATCTCGTTTAATTGCCGATTTTTTAAAACAATATTGCTAATTATAGATGTAAGTGCTTGTGAAATTATTAGCGTTTGGTTTCACAAGTTATTTTATATTTTTCAATCAATTGTTTTAAAATTTTTAAATCATCTTCGAAAATTACAGTATTGCCATACGCATAAATTTGATGGTCAATATTTTGAGTTTGATAGTGTTGAAAGCGTTGTAATTCGTTTAAATAGTCACAAGCTGTATAGTTGAGGCTCACTAGATTTTCAGAAGTAATAAAATTAAGTAATGATGATTTATATTTGCTAGATATGCTCATTTGAGCTTTAGATTTTGCTTCAAACACATCCTCATTTTTCTCGAAAGAATTTGCAAATGTAGGGTATGAAGTAAGTAAAAGCGTAAAATAAAATAAGATTTTATAAAAGTACTTCATTTAAATTATTGTTCTTAGTTGTAAAAGATAAAAATGTGAACTCAGTAAAATATCTGAGTTCACATTTTTCAGCATTAATTTTTCAAAGCAGGTGTTGCTGCTGCAATTGCTGCTGCAACTGCATCATCTTCAGACTGTGCAGTTGCAGTATTTGTTTTTACAGGTGCTTTTGGTTCATTCTGAACTTTTTGCTCGTTTGGCTGAGATTCAGCTTTTACAGATTCGGCTTTTGCAGGTTTTGTAGCAGGAGGTGGAGTCGTTGATTCTGTTGTGCGACGAATTTCTGTTGTTGTATGTGCAGTTTCAGTACGCTCAATTTCAACATGCGGTGCAGCAGGTACATCTGTTGTATTTGTTGTTTGAGTATTTACTTGCTCAGGATTTTGAGTTTCAGAACTTTCGAGGTTCTCAAACTGAGCAGGTTGTTCTGCGACTGTTGCTGTTGAAGCGGCTGTTTGCTCAGTAGATTCGTTCTTCGGCTCTTCTTTTTTTACACAAGCCGTAATTAAAATTGCAGTGGCAATTGCCCCGCAAACTAAAAATTTCTTATTCATAATTGCTCGAAACAAAACATCATATTGGGTGAAGTAAGTATAACAGCAAAATCAAAGATAAAAATCATCTGTTGAAGTGTTAATTTTTTATTGGAAATGCTGATAGAATAGCCGATTGTGTATTGTTCTATGAATTGGTGTGAATTGACTTTGCTTTCTTGGTGCAAGGTAAAGTAAAATCGCACAACATTGTAGGCCAATTTAGGCTCCATTGTATGAGAAACTTAATGACCCATTTTATTTTCGTTACCGGTGGTGTTGTATCCTCACTGGGTAAAGGTATTTCAGCTGCTTCAGTTGCTGCACTTTTAGAAGCCCGTGGTTTAAAAGTCACCATGGTCAAAATGGATCCATACATTAATGTCGATCCTGGGACGATGAGCCCATTCCAGCACGGTGAAGTCTTTGTAACAGAAGATGGTGCTGAAACTGACCTTGACTTGGGTTATTACGAGCGTTTCTTACGCCGTGCTAAAATGACCAAGTTAAATAATTTTACTTCTGGTCGAGTGTACCAAGACGTTCTAAATAACGAACGCCGTGGGGATTACTTAGGCGGAACAGTACAAGTTATTCCACATATTACGGATAATATTAAAGAACGTGTTCTTCGCGCAGGTGAAGGCTATGACGTTGCCATCGTAGAAATCGGTGGTACTGTCGGTGACATCGAATCTCTCCCATTCATGGAATCGGTACGTCAACTTATGGTTGAACTGGGTCATAAGCGTACAATGCTCATGCACTTGACGCTTTTACCATACATCAAATCTGCTGCAGAATTGAAAACAAAACCGACTCAGCATTCTGTAAAAGAATTACTGTCTATTGGTATTCAGCCAGATATTCTGATTTGTCGTACAGAATATGATGTTGATGCAGATACCATTCGTAAAATTGCATTGTTTACTAACGTAGAAGCACGTGCAGTTGTCGTATGTAAAGATGCACGTTCAATCTATCAAATTCCACGTACATTCTATGAACAGAATGTTGATGATTTGATTTGTGAGCGTTTTGGCTATAACGATCTTCCTGAAGCTGATTTAACAGATTGGGATAACGTTGTAGAAGCATTGCTTAACCCTGAATATACCGTTCGTGTTGCAATGGTCGGTAAATATGTTGAACTTCCAGATGCGTATAAGTCTGTAAATGAAGCACTTTTACATGCAGGTATTCAAAACCGCGTTAAAGTTGAAATTGATTATGTCAATGCAGAAGAACTTGAAAGCTTAAATGAAGCTGAAGTGTTGAAAAATGCTGATGCAATTTTAGTTCCAGGTGGTTTCGGTGAACGTGGTACTGAAGGTAAAATGAAAGCCATTCAGTTCGCTCGTGAAAATGGTGTGCCATTTTTAGGTATTTGTTTGGGTATGCAATTGGCTGTGATTGAATATGCACGCCATGTTGTCGGTATTGCAGATGCGACATCTACAGAATTTAATCGATCAACTAAATCGCCATTAATTGGTTTGATCACTGAATGGTTAGATGAACGTGGTGAAGTACAACAACGTAATGCTGATTCTAACCTTGGCGGTACAATGCGTCTAGGTGCTCAAAAATCTGAATTGGTTGCTGGAACAAAAACAGCTCAAGTGTACGGTTCTGAAGATATCATTGAACGTCACCGTCATCGTTATGAGATGAACAACCGTTATATTCCAGTGCTTGAAGAAAAAGGCATGAAAATTTCAGGTTATTCACCAATTCAACGCTTAGTGGAAACTGTTGAAATTCCTGCACATCCATGGTTTGTTGCTGTACAATTCCACCCAGAATTTACAAGTTCACCACGTGATGGTCATCCATTATTTGCTAGCTTTATTGATGCTGCTAAAAAACAGCACCAAAACAGTAAATAAGTGTGCAAGAACATAACTAGGAAGTTTAAATGTCACAATTAAAACCACAGGAAATTGTACGTTTAGGCGATATACAAATGGCAAATCATTTGCCATTTGTACTATTCGGCGGCATGAATGTACTTGAGTCAAAAGACTTAGCATTTGAAATTGCAGAATCGTATGTCGATATCTGTACGCGATTAGGTATCCCTTACGTTTTTAAAGCAAGTTTTGATAAGGCAAACCGTTCAAGCCTACATTCTTACCGTGGTCCAGGTTTAGAGAAAGGTTTGGAATGGCTTGCGGACATTAAAAAGCATTTTAATGTGCCGATTATTACAGATGTGCATGAACCTTATCAGGCGGCACCTGTGGCGGAAGTGGCAGACATTATTCAGCTTCCTGCTTTTTTAAGTCGTCAGACCGATTTGGTTGAAGCGATGGCGAAAACAGATGCCATTATTAACATCAAAAAAGCACAATTTCTTGCACCGCATGAAATGCGTCATATTTTGAATAAGTGTCTTGAAGCGGGTAATGATAAGTTGATTTTGTGTGAGCGTGGCTCAGCATTTGGCTACAACAATCTTGTAGTTGATATGCTTGGTTTTGATACCATGAAAGAAATGAATGTGCCAGTATTCTTTGATGTGACACATGCTTTGCAAACACCGGGTGGTCGTGAAGATTCTGCTGGTGGTCGTCGTGCGCAAATTACTACACTTGCTCGTGCAGGTATGGCTACAGGTATTGCAGGTTTATTTTTGGAAGGGCATCCTGATCCTGAAAAGGCGAAGTGTGATGGTCCATGCGCATTGCGTATGTCGCAGTTGGAACCATTCCTTGCACAATTGAAAGAATTAGATACCTTGGTAAAAGGCTTTAAAAAGCTCGATACCCACTAAATTATGTTTACTTTGATGCGTCATTTTTAGTGGCGCATCGTTTTATTAATCAACTGAGGAATTGTTCATGAGTCAAATCGTTGACATTCGTGCACGTGAAATTTTAGACTCTCGTGGTAACCCAACCATCGAAGCAGACGTAATCTTAGAATCTGGCGTTGTTGGCCGTGCATGTGCACCATCTGGTGCTTCAACTGGTTCTCGTGAAGCTTTGGAACTTCGTGACGGTGATAAATCACGTTACTTAGGTAAAGGCGTTAAAACAGCTGTAAACAATGTAAACACACTTATTCGTGATGCTTTAATTGGTAAATCAGTATTTGAGCAAAAAGACATCGACAATACGATGATCGCTCTTGATGGTACTGAAAATAAAGAAAAATTAGGTGCGAACGCAACTTTAGCGGTGTCTTTAGCTGCTGCACGTGCTGCTGCTGAGGAAAAGAAAACTCCACTTTTCCAATACATTGCAGACTTACGTGGTCAATCAATCTTGACTATGCCTGTACCAATGATGAACATCATCAACGGTGGTTCACATGCAGACAATAACGTAGATATTCAAGAGTTTATGATTGAGCCAGTAGGCTTTACATCATTCTCTGAAGCTTTGCGTGCAGGCGCAGAAATTTTCCATTCTTTAAAATCAGTATTAAACAAAAAAGGTTTAAATACTGCTGTTGGTGATGAAGGTGGTTTTGCACCAAACCTTCGTTCTAACGAAGAAGCAATTACGGTTATTCTTGAAGCTATTGGTCAAACAGGCTACAAAGCAGGTTCTGATATTATGCTTGCGCTTGACTGTGCATCTTCAGAATTCTACAAAAATGGTCAATATATTCTTGCAGGTGAAGGTAATAAAGCATTCACAAGCAATCAATTCTCTGACTATTTAGCAGGTCTTGTAAATCAATATCCAATTATTTCTATCGAAGATGGTTTGGATGAGTCGGATTGGGAAGGTTGGTCATACTTAACTTCAATTCTTGGCGACAAAATTCAGTTGGTTGGTGATGATTTATTTGTTACTAATCCTAAAATTCTACAACGTGGTATTAATGAGAAAGTAGGTAACTCTATTCTTATTAAATATAACCAAATTGGTACGTTGACTGAAACTTTAGATGCAATCTATCTTGCGAAGGCAAATGGTTACTCTACTGTTATTTCACACCGTTCAGGTGAAACAGAAGATTCTACGATTGCAGATCTTGCTGTTGGTACTGCTGCTGGTCAAATCAAGACAGGTTCATTGTGCCGTTCTGATCGTGTTGCAAAATATAACCAATTACTTCGTATTGAAGAATTAACAAATGCTGCTTACCGTGGCAAAGCGGAATTTAAAGGTTTAAATTAATTTTTATAAATTGATTTAGCTTTAAAAAACCACTCCCTTGTTTGAGGTGAGTGGTTTTTTATACTCACTATTAGAGCGTGAGAGGATTGTTTAATGAAAATGTGTAATGTATACTCACATTTTGTGATTAATCTCATATGAACTTGGTTGTAGTGATGTGTATCGGAATTACATGAGACTTCCACAAAAGATTTAAGCCGATTAATTTTAAGTGAAT
Organism: Acinetobacter sp. TY1; assembly: GCF_048551395.1. NCBI lineage: Bacteria > Pseudomonadati > Pseudomonadota > Gammaproteobacteria > Moraxellales > Moraxellaceae > Acinetobacter > Acinetobacter sp. TY1. The sequence continues at coordinate 12,478 of NZ_JBLYZK010000024.1, read as the reverse complement.
TTCTATCGGTTTTCGGTCACTTGAGGAGTAATGATATTATTTATTCGTAAGACTTTAGAGGGCATTGAATAATACTGAATTTGAATTTTTGTGACTATTTTTTTGGAATATTTTATAGGATTGAAAATATTCAAATATCTATGCTTTAATATATTTACAGACAAACAAAGCATCGTATATAAATATCAAAAAAGTTTTGTTCAACTTTTGCAGTTTTACCACAGTAAAACGTTCTCCACACAAAATATTTAAGGTATATTAGTACCTTAATTTAATGCTGTTACATAAGACAAAAATTCATGTTAGAAGTCTTTAAAACTACTTCAAGTAAAGTCATTCTGATAGTTGCAGTTCTGATCACTATTGTACTTCAGTATCACTTTTGGTTAGGTGAGGGCGGTTATTTTCCTCATCAAGCTTTACTTCAGCAAGTGAAACAACAATCTGAGGTCAATGATGAACTCAAAGAGAGAAACAGAATTCTCGCTGCAGAAGTGTATGATTTAAAAAATGGTGCAGAAGCGATTGAAGAGCATGCTCGTTTGGATTTAGGTCTGATTAAGCCCCATGAAACATTTGTACAAATGAGTACCATTAGTACCCATTACAAACCTATTTATTCTGATAATACTGACGTAGATCTAAGAACCAATGAAGATGAGCTTCCACCTGAACAACCGTAAATTATGGGCGGTGATTCCTGCTGCGGGTTCAGGTAGCCGCTTTTCAAAAACAGAATTAAAACAATATCAAGTGATTGGAGGGAAAACAATCCTTGAGCATACGATTTCTCGTTTGGCACAATTGCCTTTAGCTGGTTATGTTTTGGCGATTGGTGCTGATGATCACTTTGCTGCAACACTTTCTTTTAATCAGCCTGAAAAGGCACATTTTTGTCAGGGTGGAAAAGAACGTGTTCATTCAGTCTTGAATGCTTTGCACTATTTAAAAGCTTTTGCTGCGCCGGATGATTTGATTTTTGTTCATGATGCTGCACGTCCTTGCGTCACATTGGAGTGTCTGGAAAATTTGGTTGAAACAGCATTAGTTGAAAACTGTAGCGCTATTTTAGCCATTCCTGTCCGAGATACATTAAAACGTGTACATTCATCATCACAACAAATTGAGCACACAGTCAATCGTGAACAGTTATGGCAAGCACAAACACCACAAATATCGACCTTTGCAATATTGACACAAGCCATTGAGCAAGCCATTTATGCTGACATTGTCATTACAGATGAAGCGAGTGCACTTGAATATATGAGTGAAAAAGTGAAAGTAGTTGCAGGTCGTTCCGACAATTTGAAAATAACCTATCCAGATGATTTAGAGTTAGCAAAACTCATTTTAGCTGTGCAACAAAAAGTTAAATAATTCACCATTACACTATGTTTTCACTTCTGATTTAACTCTATAATTTCGCATTCGAATGACAAAGTAAAAGATGTATAAATGATACCTACTCAGCAGTATCGTTTTTTAAGACGATCTTTGCGTGATGGACGCAGTCTTAATGAACAAACCTCCCGATGGGATAAATTGCATCTCGATCCATGGTTGCTGTTGTTTTTGATTGTTAATGCGGCGCTTGGTTTGCTAATGGTTTATAGCGCATCCAATGAAGATATGTCGATGGTGATGCGCCAAGGCATTAGCTTTGCTGTGGGTTTTGCCCTGATGTTTGCTTGTGCACAAGTTCCGCCTAAGGTCTATCAGGCAGTGAGCCCTTGGTTTTATTTTATTGCTATTTTATTGCTCATTTTGGTTCTATTGGTCGGTGACGTCCGCTTGGGTGCAAAACGTTGGTTGACTATTCCAGGTATTGGCAGTATGCAACCGAGTGAGTTTATGAAGTTTGCCATGCCTTTGATGATGGCTTGGTATTTCTCTCGTCAACCGCTGCCGCCTAAATTTAAGCATATTGTTGTTGCATTGATTATCATGGTCGTACCATTTGTTTTGGCATTACTGCAACCTGACCTTGCGATTGGGATTATCATTGGCGGTATTTTTGCACTATTCCTCAGTGGAATGTCATGGAAACTGATTGGTGGAGCAATGGCTGCTTTAGCAGTATCATTTCCGATTATCTGGACATTTGTACTCCAAGCTTATCAAAAGAAACGTATTTTGACTTTATTCGATCCTGAATCAGATGCATTGGGTGCAGGTTGGAATATTATTCAGTCTAAAATTGCTATTGGCTCAGGTGGTATTTTTGGTAAAGGCTTTTTAGGGGGGACGCAGTCACAATTGGGCTATCTACCTGAACATCATACAGACTTTATTATGTCAACCTTTGCTGAAGAGTTTGGATTTATTGGGGTATTTTTCCTCTTTAGTTTATATGCAGCCATTATTTTTCGTTGCATGATGATTAGCTTGAACTGCTTTCATAATTATGGTCGACTTCTAGCAGGAACCATTGGTCTATCATTATTCTTCTTTGTTTTTGTCAATTCGGGAATGGTTGCAGGGATTCTACCTGTCACGGGTGATCCATTGCCACTGATGAGTTATGGTGGTACCGCTGTAATTGCATTGCTTGCAAGTTTCGGCATAGTAATGTCGATTCATACCCATAAATAAAATAATAATATTTAAAATATTAAAAAGGATAATTCTAAAAATGAATTATCCTTTTTTTATGCCGTTTAGATACATTATTTTTATAGAAAATCACAGCAGACTTTGAGTGTAGTTCAGATGTATCTCAGTTGTGATGCTTTGTACTTTGATGATTTAAGCGCTTGAAAAGTCATTTTTTTCGTCATACATTAAATTAACTATAAATAAATTTATTAAAATTCATGCTATTTATTTATATATTAAAAGCTCATTATCACGATAACAATTAGGTTGAATTATTATGCATATTGTCATTCTCGGAGCTGGTGTTATTGGTACAACCTCAGCTTATTATCTTAGACAAGCTGGACATGAGGTAACCGTCATTGACCGACAGCCGAATGTTGCACTCGAAACCAGTTTTGCTAATGCAGGGCAAATATCACCGGGTTATGCATCACCATGGGCAGCACCAGGTATTCCACTAAAAGCTTTTAAATGGATGTTTCAACCACACTCACCTTTAGCAATTAAACTCACGGGTGATATGTATCAATATCAGTGGATGATTCGTATGTTGGCGGAATGTAATAGCAATCGTTATCACATCAATAAAGAACGAATGGTACGTTTGTCTGAATATAGCCGTGATTGTTTAGATGAGTTACGTGCAGAAACGGGTATTCATTTCGATGAACGTCAGTTGGGAACGCTGCAATTATTTCGTAAACAAGAGCAACTTGATGTTGCAGGTAAAGACACAGAAGTCTTAAAAGAAGAAGGTGTACCTTATGAGTTGTTGGATAAGCAAGGTGTGATTGGTGTGGAACCTGCACTTGCAGAGGCGACAGTCGATTTTGTTGGGGGGCTTAGATTGCCTAATGATCAAACGGGAGATTGTCAAAAATTCACCACAGAACTTGCTGAATTGGCGATTAATCAAGGTGTAGACTTTTTATTTAACACGGTGATTGAAAGTATTGAAAAAGATGCCGATCAAATTTCTGCAATTGTGCTCCGTGATGGTTCGAAAATTAAAGGTGATGCTTATGTAATGGCATTGGGTAGTTATAGTCATGATATGTTGCAATATTTAGATATTGAAGCGCCAGTATATCCACTAAAAGGCTATTCAATTACCACCAAAATTATTGATCCTGCAATGTCGCCTGTATCTACGATTTTGGATGAGTCTTATAAAATTGCAGTGACCCGTTTTGATGATCGTATTCGTGTTGGAGGAATGGCAGAGTTAAATGGTTTTGATCGTTCTTTGAAATCGAGTCGTGAAAATACCTTGTTGATGGTGTTACAGCAATTATTTCCGAAAGCAAGCGATGTATCCGATGCACATTTTTGGACAGGCTTAAGACCTGCTACACCTGATGGTACGCCTATTGTTGGTAAGACCAAGTATAAAAACTTATATACCAATACAGGACATGGCACTTTAGGTTGGACGATGTCATGTGGTTCTGCAAAATTACTCTCTGATATTATTTCGGGTAAAACACCTCAAATTGAATACGATGATTTGAACGTATTCCGTTATGATTCGGTGAAGCATTGATGCTTATGCGACTTTAGTCGAGTCAGTTGTATTTACCATGGGATAGTATTTGATCTATGGATGAAAATGGCATATACATTGCTTATAAGGATATGTAATAAAAATAGATGATTGCAGGAGAGAAGTCTTTTAGACTCGCCGAAGGAGCAACGACCCCGGAAACTCTCAGGCAAAAGGACTGTAATCATTGAAAAACTCTGGAGAGAAGTTGCTGTCAATTAAAAAAACAAGTAACTCACCGAAGGGGATGGTAAATTTCTGAATAATTTGGTTATTTATCGAAGCTCTCAGGTACAAATGACAGATGGGGCATACATTGAAAATGCAAAATCATGCATTTCAAAGGAGTGTGCGTATGTGTCATATCGTAATTATTGGTTCAGGGATCACTGGCGTAACTTCTGCCTACGAACTTTCTCAACTGGGTTATAAAGTAACTGTTATAGATAAGCATTTATTCCCTGCAATGGAAACCTCATTTGCCAATGGTGGGCAACTTTCAGCTTGTAATGCCGAAGTATGGAATCAAAAATCCACAGTACTGAAAGGTATAAAGTGGATGGCAAATAAAAATGCACCACTTTTGCTCAATCCTTCTTTCGACTTGCACAAATATGCATGGTTAGTCGAATTTCTCGGTAATATTAAGCATTATGAATCGAATACCCAAGATACTGTAAAAATGGCATTGTTGGCACGACAACGATTATTCAATATTGCAGAACAAGAAGGTATTGATTTTGATCTCGAAAAACGTGGGATTTTACATTTTTACCATTCTGAATATGATTATAAAATTGCGACTGATGTGAATAATCTTTTATGTAAAGGTGGATTAGAGCGTCATGCAGTAACATCCGAAGAAATTAAAAAAATCGAGCCATCATTAACAGGTGAATATTACGGTGGTTTTTACTGTCCTGGTGATGCGACAGGTGATATTCATAAATTTACCACAGGACTTGCCAAAGCCACTGAGAAATACGGTGTGAAGTATCTTTTTGGTATGGAAGTGGTCAATGTCGAACACACAGCAAATGGAGTGAATATTCAATATCATCCAAGCATTGAAAATGTCGTAGGTGCTGATGGGCAATCTGTCACACTCGAAAGCTTACAAGCCGATGCGGTAGTGGTATGCGGTGGTGTCGGAAGCTATCACTTGGCGAATCAATTGGGTGATCGAGTCAATGTCTATCCTGTAAAAGGTTATTCAATTACGGTACAACTTGATGATGAAAAAAGTGTTAATGGTGCACCGTGGGTCAGTCTGCTCGATGAGAGTGCAAAAATTGTCACTTCACGTTTGGGAGCCGACCGCTTACGTATTGCAGGAACAGCGGAGTTTAATGGCTATAACCGTGACATTCGTTCAGATCGCATTCAGCCTTTAACCGATTGGGTCAATAAAAACTTCGATATTTCAACTGAACATTGTGTGCCTTGGGCAGGACTTCGTCCAATGATGCCGAATATGATGCCTGTGGTCAGACGAGGAAAACGTGAGCGTGTTTATTATAATACTGGACATGGTCATTTGGGTTGGACATTGTCTGCTGCTACTGCGGTAATGATTAGTCAAGAAATTGCCACAGCGCACCCTGTGTAAATTTCAAATTCACTTTCAGTACATCAGCATGAATTAATTTTATGCTGATGATTTTAACCTTTGTAAAGATTATAACCTTCAAATTTTTTATTGATTTACATATCTTTCTATATTTCAATCTTTTTTTGAATTGTGGTCTGAGTGGGTGCAAAATTTACATTATGTCGTTCTAAATACTACTTTATGCTTTTGCATTGTTTAGGGTGTTGTTTTTGATCGTTTAAATAATCTTGCGTATATTGATTCAGCCATTGTTTAAATGTTGTATTTTCTCGAATACGATCAAAAATCTTATTTTTTTTAAACTCTTCAGGTTTAATGGTTTCAGCGGTATCAAAATTTAATTGTCGTAGATATTGAAGCGCTTTTTCAGGTTGATTGTAAAGTGCATAAATTTTGGCATGAAAATTTAGATCACGTTGCGGTGTTGTTGATAAATTGTCAAAATAGAGTTTAAAAATAGTTTCTTTATTTTGATCTAAAAAATCTTGTGCCTTTTGTGGATCTTGTTGATATAAATACTGATAGTGGAGTTGTACTAAAACAATAAAATTACCACCTTCATAAACTTCTTCTGAATATTCTAAGTATTCATTCAAGGGTTCTTGCAGTATTTGGGCAATCTTTAACTGCTGGGAGGGTTCAATATTTTCTTGGCTAAAGGTAATTTGTAATTCACTCAAAATATCGTAATACGCCCGACGATTTTTAGGTGTGGATGAATCTTGTTCATACAATAGCGTTGCATAGTGACGTGCTTTTTTCAGATCATTTATGCTTAATTTAGAATGTGGGTCATCACGTTCAAAGGTTGATTGTCGAGCGTAAAAAATGGCTAAATTATATAGTAGATTATTGTAATCACTAGAGTTTGCTTCTAATAACCTGAGATAAGACTGTTCTGCTTGATTGCTTTGTATTTGTGATAATGCAGGGCAACCTTGCTGTGATAAATATTCGGCATAGGCTGCATGTAAATTGGCAGAATTGGTATAAAAAGCAGCTTCTTTTTGATTGAAACTTTTTTTATGTGATAGTTGAATCATTTGTGAATGTACAGATTGAAAACCATCTAAAACCTTTTGCTCATTATTGAGAGTAATTGTTTGAGGGTTGATAAATTGCTGACTTAACTGTGCAAATTTTTGGTATTTATGCTGATTGATCCAAGAGGTACAGCCTGAAAGTGAAAGTGTTAAAATCAAAATAGAGCCGATAATATTATTATTTTTCATTCTGTATTTCACTTTAGATTAGCACTTAAAAATACGATGAGAATGTTCAATCCGTTTGTGATTGATACATAATTATCATAAAAACAACAGAGGTTTTAAGCAAGGGGGGAATTGTACAATCAGAATATTTTAAAATGAGAACAAAAAATAAGAAATCTTTCGTTCCCAGTATTTTTATATTTTCAAAATTTTAAAGACGTGTGAAGATTTCTTCTTTATTCAAACGAGATTTAGGCAGTTTAGCATTGAAATCTGCATCACTACGATAACCCAAAGTCATAATTACAGATGGAATTAAACCTTTTGCAATCAGGTCTAATTCTTCAGTAATGATGTCTTCATCAAAACCGCCAATCGGTGTGGCATCAATACCTTCAATTCCTGCTGCTAGCAGCATTTGTCCTAAAGCAATAAAGGTTTGATTCTCTGCCCAACGCTGAATATCACCTTTTTCATTACGATAATAATCGACATAACCTGTACGACCATCTTTTTGCCCCTGCTTGGCTGTGGCATCTTTAAAACGGCCGCTTTTATCATCTTGATTCAATAAGTTATCTAAATGATCTTCGGTAATATCAGCTTTAGTGCAAAACAAAATAGTATGTGAAGAATCCAATACTTTGGGAGCATTATAGGCATATTTACCCACCAATGATTTTGCAATACGTTGCTTAGCCGCATCATTTTCAATAATAAAAAAATGCCAAGGTTGAATATTGATGGATGATGGTGCTAAGCGAAGGATTTCAAGTAGGCGTTCAAATTGTTCTTGCGGGATTCTTTTTGAAGCATCATAGGCTTTTGTGGTATAGCGATTTTTTGATACGGTTAATACATCCATGCGACACTCTTATATCGAAAATTTTCGATATTATAAACTGAATTTGAATAAATTAGATCAACCGAATCGTAAATAAACGTGAAAATGATCATTCTTAGAAAGCTCTGTATAAAAAGCAGAACCTGAAGGATGACGAACAATATAATTTCCTAATGTGTCCTTAGCAAATATGTTTATGGTTTAACTTTGATACCAATCTAATGAAATTTGTTTCCAATAATAGTTCTTTGAAGCTTGATGAGGATATATCTTTGAACGACTATTTCAAAACCGTTCGCCAAATTTTTATAAATATTTTTATGATCAAGTTTGTTTATGGTTCTCTGAACAGCCTCATTTAAATAATTTACTGACATTTTAACCTTTTAAATGATGACATAATATCCAAAAGTTGTAATGAGTATTACAGTAGATTAAATGTGCAAACATTTGTTTATTTTAAATTGCAAAACTACTTATTTTACTTCGATTATGAAAAGACTCCTAAACTTTGTTCAAGAGCCAAATTTCTGAAACGCAATAATGATTATAAATTAATAAGCATAATTTAAATCGGTATATTTATCTAAAGACATTGCAACATGGTTGTTAATGAATTCACGAATGTCTTGTGGAGTCATTGCTTGACCTTGTTTTGTAATGACATGCTCAGCAGGTGCTTGACCTTCTGCTGTAATACGATAAACAAAATTACGTGCGATACTGTAGTTTGAATTATTTAAAACAATACTTGTGGTATAAATATAGCGATGTTCAAAGTTAAGATCGGTATTCGAAAAGATAAATTGTTCGAAGAGTTTAAGTGCAGCGCCTTCTTCGATCGCCTGAATTTCATCAATAATCGTTTTGTCTAAATGAATGTCGTAGCGTTCGGAAATCGCTTGTCCATCTATTAGTAAGGATACTTTGTCATTTTCATGGTGATTGACAGTAATATTGCTAAAATTAGACATTAGAAAATTCACACTCATAAATTATTCAATAAATGATAGCAAAAAATGTAGATAAACCGTGAGAAAGTCGTATGAAGCCTGAACAATTACGCCATTAACAACAGGATTGAATTAATTGAGAAAATTAAAAAATGCCAAAAAATTTTCGATTAAACAATTTTCCATTGAATTAGCTGATAATTTGCATTTCTATCCACTTCTAAAATCATCGCTTCAGAGGTTTTTTCACGCCAATCACCTAAGACAATTCTAGGTTTTCCATTTACATCGTGAATCATTGGTTTATGCGTATGCCCATGAATAAGGACATCAACTTGGCTTAAAGCCTTTTCAACAGCTTGTTGATTCACATCCATGATTTCATAGGTTTTATTTTGCTGAGAAGCATGGCTTTTTTTACGAAAACCATTAGCCAATTTTTGTCTAAAAGAAAGTGGTGTGCTTTTTAAAATACCCAAAAGAATTGGATTGCGAATGATTTTTCTAAACCTTTGATAAGATACGTCATCGGTACACAATGCATCGCCGTGTTCAATTCTAAATTTTTTATTGGCAATGTTCAGTGTAAATTCATCAGGTAATAATTGACCATTAAACTGATTTAAGAATTTTTGTCCTAAAGCAAAATCACGATTTCCAACTTGAAAATAAACTTTATTTCCTGCTTGGGTAAATTGTTTTAAATGTTCGACGATTTCAGAAAGCCATGGGGCAGTATAGTCATCACCAATCCATGCATTAAACCAATCACCGAGAATATAAAGTTGGGTTGGTTTTGTGAAATTATTATCTTTATATTGTTCAAGCAAATCTAAAAACCCCCGAACGAGTCGAGGGTGATCAGGTGATAAATGTAAATCAGCGATAAACAGATGGGTCACTTATTGTCCTTTATTAAAATCTCCCTAAGTCCCTTTTTACGAAAGAGGGACTTTTCTTCCTTTTATAAATTGGAAGTTCCTCCCTTTATCAAAGGGAGGTTAGGAGGGATTCTATTACTCAGAAATAATCTTAGCAGATTCAATCACAACGTTTTCTAAAGGAACGTCAGCATGATAACCACGGTTACCTGTACGAACGCCTTTAATTTCGTTGACGATGTCTAGACCTTCAGTCACTTTACCAAATACTGCATAACCCCAACCCTGAGCAGTTTTGCCTGAGTGGTTAAGGAAACCGTTATTGCCAACGTTAATGAAGAATTGAGCAGAAGCAGAGTGAGGCGCTTGAGTACGTGCCATTGCAATTGTACCCAAATCATTGGTTAAGCCATTATCAGCTTCGTTTTCAATAGAATCACGTGTTGATTTTTCTTTGAAGTTTTCGTCCATGCCACCGCCTTGGATCATGAAACCATCAATAACACGGTGAAAAATAACGCCATCATAAAAACCATCACGAACGTATTCTAAGAAGTTAGCAACAGTTTTAGGTGCTTTTTCAGAATTTAGTTCAAGGACAATACGTCCTTTATTGGTGTTTAATTCGACTTGAGGAAAACTCATTCTATAATCTCCTGATCATGACTGAAAAAGCCATGGGTTTTTGGTTGAGAGAAGCATAAGCAAACTGTAAACTACAAGGCAAGCAAAAATGCAGATTTCTTTTGTCTATAGATTCAGAAATGCATTTTTATTATCCTATTTTATCTTAAAGAAGTGATTTATCAACTATGAAGCCAAATGATGTTGTTTCAGACCTGCCAAAGAACCCGACAACCAATACCGCACCTGTCGATGCTGCGCAGCAAGAACAACAGGCAGGCTTGGACTTTATTCGTCAGGTAATCACTGAAGATATTGGTGCAGGACGCGTATCATCTGTGGTGACACGTTTTCCACCAGAGCCGAATGGTTATCTACATATTGGTCACGTAAAAGCTATCTGCCTGAATTTTGGTATTGCAGATGAGTTTCAAGGTTTATGTAACCTTCGTTTTGACGATACTAACCCTGATGCAGAAGAACAGGAATATGTTGATGGTATTGCCAACGATGTAAAATGGTTAGGTTTTGAGTGGGAAGGTGAGCCACGCTATGCATCAAGCTATTTTGATCAATTACATGCTTGGGCAATCCAATTGATTAAACAAGGTGATGCTTATGTCGATTTACAATCTGCAGAAGAAATTCGTTTAAACCGCGGTAATTTTGTTGAACTCGGTAAAAACTCTCCATATCGTGATACCTCGGTTGAAGAAAACCTTGAACGTTTTGAAAAAATGAACAATGGTGGCTTTGGTGAAGGTCAAGCGGTATTGCGTGCCAAAGTGGATATGGCATCACCAAACGTTCATATGCGTGATCCCATTTTGTATCGTGTACTCCATTCTGAACATCACCAAACAGGTGATAAATGGAAAATGTACCCGATGTACGATTATGCGCATCCATTATCAGATGCGATTGAAGGTATTACACACTCGCTCTGTACGTTAGAATTCCAAGATCACCGTCCGTTCTATGATTGGATCGTGGAAAAAGTTAAATCGCCTACAGTTCCACATCAATATGAGTCTAGTCGTTTAAATATTGATTACACGATTACCTCTAAACGTAAATTACGTAAATTGGTAGAAGGTGGTCATGTTAATGGATGGGATGACCCACGTATGCCAACAGTTGTTGGTATGCGCCGCCGTGGCTTTACTCCTGAAGGTTTACGTGATTTCTGTAAACGTGTTGGCGTATCGAAAACAGATGGTATTGTTGATGTAGCTATGCTTGAGTTCTGTATTCGTCAATCTCTTGAAAATACTGCAGCACGTGGTATGGCGGTTTTAAACCCACTGAAAGTAACATTAACGAACTTACCTGAAGCGATGGACTTGGTTCATGCTCGTCATCCAAATGTTGATATGGGGGATCGAGTTATTCCCTTGACTTCAGAAATTTATATTGATCGTAAAGATTTTGAAGAAGTAGCACCAAAGGGTTTTAAACGTTTGATTCCTGAGGGTGAAGTGCGTTTACGTCATGCTTATGTTATTAAATGCGATGAAGTGATCAAAGATGCCAATGGTGACGTAGTTGAGTTGAAATGCTCAATTGATCCTGAAACTTTAGGTAAAAATCCTGAAGGGCGTAAGGTGAAAGGCGTTGTGCATTGGGTTTCTGCGACAAAGGGTCTTCCTGCGGAAGTTCGTATTTATGATCGTTTGTTCACTGAAGCAGCGCCTGATGCAGATGATGATTTTCTTACTCATTTAAATTCTGATTCATTACAAATTGTTCAAGCTATCATTGAGCCTGCTTTGGCACAAGCGCAACCTGAAGATCGTTTCCAATTTGAACGTGAAGGTTATTTTGTGGCAGATCAATATGATCATACGAGTGACAAGCCTGTGTTTAACCGTATCTTAGATTTAAAAGATAGTTTTAAACCGGGTAAATAATCTGAGTTTTAATTTGATTCAGTTTTAAAATTAATAAAAAACCTCATTCTTGGATGGGGTTTTTTTATATTTAGTCGTTAGTATGCAGTAGGTTGATAAATAGCCTAAGCAGATTGTTGTGTTTATTCAATCAAAATATTTACATTAAGTTACATTTGAAAAATCTATTAAATCAGTGAATGGATATTATTTTTTTTGTTCTTGTTTTTTAAGCATAATATAGGCTGATGTGTGCTGAAAAAACAGGAGGTTTTAACTTGGTAAACTAAACACACTCATCAGGAGTTTACCATGAGCAAGAA
>NZ_JBLYZK010000023.1:0-50769 GCF_048551395.1 Acinetobacter sp. TY1 | reverse complement strand
AGGGGCGTCGCCAAGTGGTAAGGCACCGGGTTTTGATCTCGGCATCCGTTGGTTCGAATCCAGCCGCCCCTGCCATCATTTTCATCTGTAGATGTTTGTTTCACCTAAGTAATAGGGGCGTCGCCAAGTGGTAAGGCACCGGGTTTTGATCTCGGCATCCGTTGGTTCGAATCCAGCCGCCCCTGCCATCTATCTTCAAAAAAGACAGAGCAAACTTTTCAATTACATTTCAATTTACCTTGACATGTAGTCGTCAAAATAGTAAAGTTCTGCCGCATTAGGGGCGTCGCCAAGTGGTAAGGCACCGGGTTTTGATCTCGGCATCCGTTGGTTCGAATCCAGCCGCCCCTGCCATCTATCTTCAAAAAAGACAGAGCAAACTTTTCAATTACATTTCAATTTACCTTGACATGTAGTCGTCAAAATAGTAAAGTTCTGCCGCATTAGGGGCGTCGCCAAGTGGTAAGGCACCGGGTTTTGATCTCGGCATCCGTTGGTTCGAATCCAGCCGCCCCTGCCATCTATTTTTAAAATCTGCCAACCGCCAAGGGTGCTTCATGCCCAATCTTGTCGTTTTTAGTGGGTCTGCGCATCCACAATTCGCCCAAAAAGTCGTTAGCCACTTGCACATCCCTTTGGGAGCTGCTGCTGTAGGTAAATTTTCTGATGGTGAAATCACTGTCGAAATTACTGAAAATGTGCGTGGTAAAGACGTATTCATCGTTCAGCCAACTTGTGCCCCTACCAATGACAACCTAATGGAAGTTTTGGTAATGGCTGATGCATTGCGTCGTGCAAGTGCTGGTCGTATTACTGCTGTGATTCCTTACTTCGGTTATGCGCGTCAAGACCGCCGTCCTCGTTCAACTCGTGTACCTATTACCGCTAAAGTTGTTGCAGATATGCTAACAACGGTGGGAATTGACCGTGTTGTGATGATCGACTTGCACGCTGACCAAATCCAAGGTTTCTTCGATATTCCTGTAGATAACATCTACGGTACACCTGCTTTGCTTGCTGACTTACGTCAACAACAACATCACAACTTGATGGTGGTTTCACCTGACGTTGGCGGTGTTGTTCGTGCACGTGCTGTTGCAAAACAAATGGGTGACATCGATCTTGCAATCATCGATAAACGCCGTCAAAAAGCAAATGAATCACAAGTGATGCATTTGATTGGTGATGTACGTGACCGTGATTGTGTGATTGTCGATGATATGGTCGATACCGCAGGTACGTTGTGTAAAGCTGCTGATGCATTGAAAACTTTCGGTGCTCGTAAAGTAGTTGCCTATGCAACTCACCCAGTACTTTCAGGCAAAGCCCTTGAAAATCTGAAAAATTCTGTGATTGATGAATTGGTTGTAACAGACACCATTCCTCTTTCAGAAGAAGCTCTTAAACTTGGTAAGATTCGCCAAGTTTCAGTTGCCAGCATGGTTGCTGAAACAATTCGTCGTATTAACAACGAAGAATCTATTAGCGCAATGTTCGATTCTTATCTATAATTAGCGCGAAATTTTCGAAGCCCTATCTTGAAGATAGGGCTTTCTATCACTGGACTGGTCGAGAGTTCAGTCAATTAACTTAAATTAGGATGTCTATCATGGCAAACTTCGTATTAAATGCAGTAGCACGTGAAGAAGCAGTTCAAGGGAAAGGTTCGAGCCGCCGCCTTCGTCTTCAAGAACAAGTTCCAGCAATCATCTATGGTGGTGCTGCTGAACCTGTAGCTGTGACTCTAACACTTCGTCAACTTGTTAAAGCACTTGAAAGCAAAGAATTTTTTGAAGAAGTAATCGAAATCAACATCGATGGTAAAGTTGAAAGCGTTAAAATCCAAGCTTTACAACGTCACCCTGCTAAAAACACACCTATGCACGCTGACTTTAAACGCGCATAAGTGTTCAATGGTGTAAATGAGTGAGTAAAATTTCACTAATTGTTGGTCTGGGTAATCCGGGTTCGGAATATGCCCAGACTCGCCATAATGCAGGCTTCTGGTTCGTAGAACGCCTTGCAGAACAATATGGCATCAACCTAAAAACTGATTCAAAATATAAAGGAATCAGTGGTCGTGGTAATATCGAAGGTCAAGACGTTCGTCTACTGTTACCTACAACATTTATGAACCTTGTTGGTCAAAGTGTTGTCCCCTTCGCAAAATTCTATCAAATCAAGCCTGAAGAAATTCTCATCGCACATGATGAACTCGATATGAATCCAGGAATCATTCGCCTTAAAACAGGTGGTGGTCATGGCGGTCATAACGGTCTGCGTGACATCGTTCCTCATATTGGTTCTAATTTTCATCGTTTGCGTATTGGAATCGGTCATCCTGGTTCTAAAGAGAAAGTATCTGGGCATGTGCTTGGACGTGCACCATCATCAGAACAAAAACTTATGGATGATGCGATTCATCATACATTGGGTTGTACTAAACTTCTGGTTAATGGTGAGATTCAACAAGCAATGAATAAAATCAATGCATACAAACCATAATTGATTCTATTTAATCATGTTGTTAAACAATTTTTCTTGCAGAGTAACTTTTTTAAGAGCAAAATGCGCTTTCAAATGCACCCCCCTGTTAAAAATTGTTAATTAACTACAAAATAACAATCGTAAGGGCTTATCTGGAGACGCAAATCATGCTATCTCGTTTATTAAAAGCAAAAATCCACCGTTGTGTTGTGACACAAGCTGAATTGCATTATGAAGGTTCTTGTGCAATTGATGGCATTTTGCTTGATTTAGCTGGTATTCGTGAATACGAAGAAATTCACATGTGGAACGTAACCAATGGTAAGCGTTTTACAACTTATGCCATCCGTGGTGAAGAAGGTTCAGGCATTATTTCTGTAAACGGTGGCGCTGCATTGCAAGCTGACGTAGGTGATCTAATGATCATTGCAACTTTTGGTGATTTTACCAATGCAGAAGCTGATGCGCATAAACCACGTCTTGTTTATGCTAATCCAGATAATACTGTAAATCACACAGCGAACTGTATTCCTGTTCAAGTGGCTTAATTCAGTACCCAAGATTTAAAAAACCCGCTTAATGCGGGTTTTTTTACAATTAAGACCTAGCCTTTTCGCCACTCCACCACTTCTTATGATTCTCACAACCTAAAGTATTTAAGTCCCCACCACGTAAAGATGCAAGAATAGCATTACCCTGCTGATCCACTTTAAACTCAGCATATTGAGCTGCCTCATAGCATTCAGCTAAACCTTCAGCAAACAAAAAACTGTTCGATGCAGGATAGAGCCTATCTAGACGGTTATCTGGATTTTTAAGCACAATACGATGGCTAGTTGATGGATACATTTCCAATAATCGTGGATCAAAACTGGTTTTCACCACACGGCGATGTGCATCCAATGCAACATAAGCTACAACCGAAGACTTATTTTTAATCACCGTATCATTCAATGGTATATCTGTCTGATTATTTTGCTCAGGAAGTCCCCAGAAGCCCAAATCATAATTAAGCGCCATATAATCTCCTTGAATCAGAGAACGTGGATCTACAGGTGCAAGTCGTATATAAATACTGTCACTTTGTTTTAAATGCTGCTCATTTTTCAGAATCAGTCCCACAAAAAATGCAACACTCAAAATGGCGATGACTAAAGGAATGATTCTTTTCATTTTTCAATCCCCGCCTGATTTTTAAAAGTCATTAAACACAAGCTGAGCAATAACAGCATGATACCTGAAATAAAAATACTCAAACTTTTCACCAAAAAGGTTACTTCCAGTGAATAATATAAGCACCATAAAATAGCTGTTAAGGTCAATAATGCGCAAGCAGAGATGAATTTATCATTTTTCATTAAAGCCCAAGACAGTACAGCCAGAACAATAAATATTTCAAAATAGCCATAATAAATCAGGACTGCGCCAAAGACCGCTAGAATGCATTGCGCTAAAAGATTGAACTGATTTCGAATATGTAAAAATAAAAAGAATACATACCACAAAATAGGAAGACCAAATGTTAGTATAGAAATAAGCTGAATATCAGCGAATTCACTTTTACCTAAAACAGCATAAAAAACGGCGGCAAAAATAGTGATAGCTAGATTAGTAAGCATCAAACTTCTTTGATATTGTTGCGGTTGAATCTTTTGAATCCACAACAGACTCATATAGAAAACATAATTAAGCAGAATCAAATAAGCAAAATTTTCAATCTGTCCCATCCAGAAATGGGCTGAATTATCCTGCCAGATCATGGCAACACCTACAGCATAGAGCGCAGATAACTGAATGACAATAAAAAACCAGTGGGTTCTGACCCAATATGAAATGATTAATCCAATGATTTGAATCAATAACAGCGGATAGACTTTCTCAGTTAAATCATAAGTATGAAATAGGATAGCGACCTGCCCTGCGATAAATAAACAGTAAGCAAGCTGTCTTAAAAATAAATTTTGCTTTGCTTTAAGCATATAGGCTGCAAACGCCACAAAAACAATGCCCATAATTAAGGAAAAACTTCCCCAAAATGTCAACATCAATGAAGCCAGTACAACCCCAGAAATCCATGCGCCAACAGCCAAAGGAATGTTATTGAAACGGCTGTGTGGAATAAATTTAATCAGTAAAAAAGTAATCAGTGCAAACCATGCGAAAATAATCATAGCAATAATCAACAATCCCATCACTTCTGATTGTCTAAATAAATCACCAAGCCATTCCACAATCATTAAAGTGAATGTAACACCTAAAGCGACAGCAACCAGTACACTACATAATTGATCATTTTTTTTATAAAAATAAATAAATGCGATGCTCAATAAAGCAAATGAACAAATAAAATAGATTAATTCTTTATCCACATATAAGTACATCACCATAGACCACACCGAAAGCATGGCGAACCCAACGATGAATAAATATCTTATTTTTGGGTAATATTTAAGACAGAATAAAAACTGTAACAGAGCTAAAAAATGGATAGACAGTAAAAAAATTTGAGGAGATTCATCACCCCAAAAGGTTTGAATAAAGAATAAGAATAAAGCGATCTGACTCACAATGCACAACAAGAAAAAGATGCCGATATTGGAACGATACAACCAAGGCAATAGCAGCACAGACCAGCTTAAAAACAGCAAATAACTATCTGCACCTGTTTGATAAATCTGTCCAATGACTGCCATACTCAGCCCGATCATCAAGCCACAAATAGCATGTAAACACTGGATTAAAGAATCATTTTTTACCAGAAAAACACTAGTCATCGCACTTAATAGCAATAGAATTTGTGGAACCGCTAACTGCACAAATTGAGGCAACATAAACCAATTTGCAGCCACAAGATATAAAACACTGACCGCGATTAAAATAAAACCAAAGATCTGTAAATGCTGTACAAATTTATGATTTTGCCATGAAAATACACTCTGCTGAGTCCTGATCAATACCGATACCTCGTCTTTATTATTCAATATTTTTATAAACTGCGCTTTAGCACAGTTTGTTCTATCTATATTACTGATCATTCTAAATTAAAAACATTTATAGACTGTAAAACGGTCTATAATGATTGTACATCGCTTCAGGGCGGGGTGTAATTCCCCACCGGTGGTAAGTTATCTGACAGTTTTTTTGTAATAACAAGCCCACGAGCAATAACCTCAATATTGAAGTTATTGCAGATCTGGTTAAACTCCAGAGCCGACGGTATAGTCCGGATGAAAGAAGACGACGTCACATTCAACACATTATACTTGTAGTATAATGCTGTTTCGTAACGCCACTATTTCTCATGTCCTGAAATGTTCAACCGTATCTATTTTTTACGAGAGCGTTTCAATGTCTAGTTTAATTCAACCCGAAATTTTCTTTTCAGCACTACCTCCTGCTGAGCAACGTATTCGACAAGCTTTAGAAGACATGCGCCAAGGCAAACCTGTCTTGGTCATGGATGATTTTGACCGTGAAAATGAAGCTGACCTCATTGTTGCAGCTGAAACAATGAATGTCGAAACCATGGCACGTATGATTCGTGATGGATCAGGTATTGTTTGTTTAACTTTGACTGACGAATTGGCAAATCATCTTGAACTTCCACCTATGGTTGAAGACAACTCAAGTCAATTCAAAACCGCATTTACCATTACTATTGAAGCTGCCCAAGGTGTAACGACAGGTGTGTCTGCCAAAGACCGTACAACAACCATTCGTGCCGCAATTAAAGATGGTGCGATTGCAAGTGATCTCAACCGTCCTGGGCATGTTTTTCCTTTACGTGGGCGTGATGGTGGTGTGCTTACTCGTCGTGGGCATACAGAAGGTTCAATTGACCTTGCACGCTTAGCAGGCTTAAAGCCCGCAGGTGTGTTATGTGAAGTGACCAACCCTGATGGCAGCATGGCTTCAGGTATTCAAGTGTTGTCTTATGCCCAAACACATGATTTAACCCTCATTACCATTGAGGAACTTGTGCAGTATCGCGTACAGCACAATGTTTAAATACTACAATAACTCAAAATAGTCTCTGTATGATTTATACAGAGACCAGCAAAAAGCCACCGAATCATTCAGTGGCTTTTTGTATCAATCATATTTAAGTGATAAAAATTAAATTGACTTAAGATTTGTTGGGAACAACAAAAGATTGAAAAATCGTGAGCAATGGCTGTGGCGGAATAATAAATCCTGAATCATCTGGCTTTTTGAAAATAGAAACCATCAAATTTCCCGATTCTAATTGTGCTGCTAACTCATCTATAAACTGTTGAGTAGTAAATGACTTTGGTGCAAAACCCTCCCATTCACCTACCGCACATTGTTGTGCAAAAACTTCATCTGACCATAGAGGAAATAAAGTATACCCCTGCTCATCATCTTGAAATGTTGGCCAACCTTGTGTTTCATGACAAAGCGCCCACAGGATGCCATTTTCAGATACTTGGTCGAGGAAAAATTCGTAACGATCTTCGGCTGTTAAAAGTAAAACCGTTTCTATTTCTTTAGGATCAATGCTCATTACACACCTTTATTTTATATTGGACTTTTTAATATCCAATCTGTTCTGTTTGTTATTGTTGCAGTTTAAAAAATACGGGGTAGATATTCTATTTTTCAACACTCGAATTTCAAATCATTCTACGTTAAATTATAAACTTATCTTAATTCAAAAATACCGAAAAAACTGTAGATATTCCATATATTGCAATTAAAACTAAAATCAAACCACAACATCCTAAGATTTTAGAATAAATCTTTGAACCTGATAAACGCTTAAATGATAGATATACCAATGAAAGTGTTAAGAAATCAAGGATGATCCAACTTAAGGTTAAAATACTCAAACTTAAATTTAAATTTGATGTAATACCTACAAATTGTGGGAAAAATGCAGCAAAGAAAATAATATCTTTCGGGTTTGATATTCCCACTAAGAAACCTTGTTTAAACCCACCAGTGAGCGATGAGTTTGTATTGAGTGCTACTGGTTGCTCAAGCATCACCTCACGAATAATTTGTATACCTAAATACAAAATATACAAGCACCCTAAAGCTTTTACTAAGGCGAACCATTGCTCCCCAATCTGTAAAAACCCTTTCAAGATCAAAATTGAAAGACCAATCAAAACTAAAGAGGCAAAGTTAGTCCCAAAAATTGTCTGTAAAGCTTTAGAAAAACCACTCTTTAAACCTGCACTTGCCACCAATAACATCACAGGGCCAGGTGTTGCAATCATCACCACAACAGCAAGACAGTACAGTGCATATTCTGAAATATTCATTAACTCAAAACATCCATATCATTCATCATCAATTATTTGCAACAAGTTTTGACTAATTCCATCTGCACGTAACCATGCAAAATCATAACTTGCTGTCGCTAATGCGAGTACACGGCGCTCAAACTCTGTCCAAAGTGGTTTAACTTGATCACTATGGATCCCCAAACCGCTATCATGAGCAAGATTTTTATTTTTTTCACAAAGTTTCAAAGCATGATAAAACTTACGTCCACGACTTGCATTATCAAGTACACGAATGCGCTTACTACGGATAAATCCTTCAATATGCTGTACATTTGCATGTGGTAACATCGGCACTAAAATCTGATCAAGCTGTGCATCTAAACGCTTCCACACCGCTAAGCGCTGTGCTTCGTTGTAAGTATTCCACTGAATCACTTCATGGTTAAAACGTCGGCAACCCCGACAAACAGCATCACCAAATACAGTTGAACAACGTCCTGCACATGGGGTTAAAGAAGGAATCCTTCTATCTTGACTCAAAGTAACATCCTCAATAAAACCATATTTAAGTTATGGAATTCTCGCTTATTTCAAAAATACGCGCTAAAATATGCGCCTGAAATTTTAACTTATCTTAATACATTTGGAGTATCCATGAACGCTACTGTAGAACAGCTTGCACCTGTAGAACAGCAAGCGACCTCTGGTTGGGTTGTTGCAGCACTTTATCAATTCAAAGAAGTTCAAGATCCTGCAGATCTTCAACAACGTCTTTTAGACTTGGTAAAAACCATCAACCTATGCGGTACTCTTATTGTAGCAGGAGAAGGAATTAACGGCACGGTTGCAGGCGACCGTAAAGCAATCGATGAGATTCATCAGTTTTTACTTGATGAAGGCTTCGTTGCAATGGAATATAAAGAATCTGAAAGTGTTGAAAAACCTTTCCGTAAAATGAAAATTAAATTGAAGTCAGAAATTGTAACTTTAGGCGTTGAAGTTAAACCACGCGATCTTGTTGGACATTATCTTGATCCAAAAGAGTGGAATGATCTGATTGCACGTGATGACGTGATTCTAGTCGATACACGTAACGATTATGAGTTTAAAGCAGGTACATTCAAAGGTGCGCTCGATCCTCAAACTGAAACTTTCCGTGAATTTCCTGATTATGTAAAGAACCAACTTGAACAGCATAAAGATAAAAAAATTGCGATGTTCTGTACAGGTGGTATTCGCTGTGAAAAATCTACATCACTACTTCTTCAAGAAGGCTTCAATGAGGTTTACCACCTCAAAGGCGGAATTTTGAAGTACTTAGAAGAAACTCCTGCTGATGAGAGTATGTGGGAAGGTGAATGCTTCGTTTTTGATGGTCGTACTGCAGTCACGCACGGTATGGAAGAAGGCGCAAATATTAAATGTCACGCATGTGGATGGCCTTTACTCCCAGAAGAAGTTGATCAACTAAGCTATGAGCATGGCGTATCTTGCAAATACTGCATCGATAAAACAACTGAAAAACAAAAAGACGGTTTCCGTATGCGCCAATCACAAATTTTAGCGGCAAAACGTAAACGTTTATAATTTTATTTCATTAATCAATATAAAGCCAAACTTAAAGTTTGGCTTTTTTATTCTGCTTTTTTACCACGGATACTGGCTTAGAATGATGTAATATTTTTTGAAACTTTGCACAATTTAATGGATTTTCAAACGAACAATTTACAACATGACGTAATCCCTGCCTGAGTGTTTCTAAATGTTCAATATGCTGATCAATCTCACATGCACGTTGCTCAAGTCTATCTTTATCGATAGGCATAAGCTTATTTTGCAACATTATTTGAATATCAGTTAAACAAAAACCTGCCTGTTTCCCAAGTGAAATTAACAACAATTGATCAATCACTTGCTCATTAAAAATTCGTTGTAACCCGTTTCGACCAATCGAATGTATTAACCCAATTCTTTCATAATAACGAATTGTTGAACTCGGAATTTTCGTCTGCCGTACAACTTGAGAAATACTTAGTTCTTTCATATTGACTTGAAGTTAACTTCAACTATTAAACTCACTCACACTATAATCCAGGTTGATTAAATTATGAAAGAGTATCTTCTTCATGTACTTTTTATCGGAATGAGTGCAACCATTTTTATCGATTTCTATGCTTTTATCTTACAACGCTATTTCAATATAACCTCTTTAAACTATAAATTTATTGGACGTTGGCTAGTCGGTATTTCACATGGACAATTTGTACATCATAAAATCATGCAAAGTCCGAATGTTCGTTTTGAAAAATATATCGGCTGGTTCAGTCATTATGTTATTGGGATGATGTTTAGTGCGCTATTTATCATGATTGTCGGCAAAAATTGGTTGATATCACCTGAACTATTTCCTGCATTATTTTTTGGGACTTCCACAGTCATATTCCCATTTTTTTTAATGCAACCTTGTTTAGGTTTCGGAATAGCAGCAAGCCAAACACCGTTTCCAAGGTCTGCACGGTTAAAAAGTATAAGTACACATTTCATGTTTGGTTTAGGGCTTTATTTCTCAACTATTTTGCTCCATTTATTCGACCTTATATAAAGTTTAAAACATATTGAGTTTGTGCAATATTTTAACTATTTTCTTACTTATCTAAAAGATACAAAATCATACTGTAAGTATCTGTAATTCAAAACTACGATAGTTTAAATATTTGAGAAATAAATTACATGACTCAATGGATAATTGCCATTATGGAACAATTGGGCTATTTCGGTATTGCCCTACTGATGTTTCTCGATAATGTTTTCCCTCCCATTCCATCTGAAATTATTATGCCCTCTGCGGGATTTACAGCATCACAGGGAAAGTTATTACTCAGTGGTGTCATTATTGCTGGTTGTCTAGGTTCCCTGATTGCAGCAGCGGTTTTATATGGTATTGGACGCATAATCCCACATGATCGACTCTTTCATTGGGTTGATCGATATGGTAAATATTTATTTATCAAACGCCAAGATGTACAAACTGCACTCGATTGGTTTGAAAAATATGGACATCGGATTGTTTTTTTTGGACGAATGATTCCAGCTGTACGTTCACTCATCAGTATTCCAGCAGGCATGAGCCGTATGCCCTTTTGGAAATTTATGTTGTATAGCGCATTGGGTACCATTATTTGGACGACTTTTTTAGCATGTGTTGGTTTTTACTTTGGTAATAATCCTGAGTTGATGCATCTTATTTTTAGTCGAGTCGGTCATGTGATTATTATCATTTTGCTTATCATCGCACTTTGGTTTTTCCACAAAAAATGGCAAAAGAAAAATAAATACTGAGCAATAAAATTCACATTTTTTACATAGAAAAGATTCCAATCTTAATAAAATGATGTTTTATATTGAAATAAATAATTCGCATATATTTGGGGAAATGATGCAATGAAATATTATTTACTTGTCTTTACTGGAATTTATATTGTTTCCACTTTTCTCATCGGTTTACTTACCGCTGCGCTTAGTTCAGGAAGCTCTAGTATTGTATCTACACTCATTCTTAGTGGTTTTTTCACTGCATGGCATTTTGTCAATCGTGAAAAACGCCTCCCTTCTGACGATGAAAGAATACAACTCATTTGGGGCTCTATTGCTTGTACTTTTATCGTCTTTGCTGTTTTCTTCTTATTAATGAATATTGAGACAGGAACAACGAAGGTTTTTATTGATATTGCCAAACAAGTTCCAATGTGGATTTGGTTGATTGCGATTGCATTTATTACATTAATTGAATTTGCAGTATTTTATTTTAGTTATGGATGGTTCGCCCGAAAATGCTTAGATGGACTTAATAAAAAACACCTCAAATGAGGTGTTTTTTATTACACAATATTCATATAGACGTGAAAATTTTATCAATCATAAAATTATGCAGGCGTATGGAACATTAAATAAATTTCATTGAGGTTTTCTGGAATTTCTTCAGCAATTTCATCCATCAACTGACCATTACGGCGGAAAGATTCCATTTGTGGATCTTCATCATCCACACCACTGAAAACCATCATTGGTAAAGTTAAATCAACCACTTGTTCTTCATGTTCTGGTGAAAACCAAGCATCTTCATTTAAGAACATGGCATCAACAAAACCAACGCTCCAATCACCAAGGCTTGATTCAACATCAGCTTCTTCAATTTCAAAAGGAAATGCGATGCCTTCTTCATTGGCTAAATTTTGACGAAGTGCTTCTAACCATGCTTTCACTTGTACAATGATTTCTGCTGGAACTTTCTTTTGATTATTGTCAAATAGCTCATCAAGCCATTTTTCAAAATGAGGACCAACAGCAGTAGCACTTAAAAAACCATGTGTCGCTGCGAAATCTAGACCAAACTCATTTTGGTCGCCATCTAAATAGTCGCGTAGTAGGTCTAAATCTAAAGCACTCATTTTGTTTCCAATAAATTTGTATCGAGTTTAAGCATAGCATTTTCCGACACTATGCCCAATGTATTTTTAATCTTCGTCATCGAAATCGTCATCATCATCTAGATCATAGTCATAATCTTTCAGTTCACGATCTAAACGGCGTTGTGTAAGCAAATCGTCTATTAAACGACGCTTTTCAAGAGATTCTTTCGCTGTGATTTTACTTGATGTTTCTTCAAAGCCAGCATCATCATCTCCACCGTAGTTATCATCTAGTTCAAAATCTGTAGAAGACACTAAAACTACCTCATAAGGAAAAAATTTGAATGGGTCTAGGCGCTATTTATCTTTGTTCTGAAAACTTGTCAAGTTTTATTTGTTTTTTTACATTTAAATTGATTTTTTAGGCTTTTAAAAAGCCTTATTTTATGCAATGATATAATCCACCCTGCGTTTTTCTGTTTTGTTGTGAATTCTCACGCTACAGATTAAAAAACACGCATGGGCTGATCTTGAAAATAACAACATCACTCCCCATTATTTATTACAGAATTTGAATATCCTAATTTTATCAAAACAAGTTGCGTACTTTTTGATGAAATGGTGGTTTATTCACATTTGATTCGTCATGCGTACAACAAATGTACGTTTACCGCCATAAATTCAACGAGAAGAGAGCAAAGATGAGCGATATGCAATCCCCTACTTCACAAGTAGCGGCGCTGATTAGCCGAGGCAAAGAACAAGGTTACTTAACCTACGCTGAGGTTAACGATCATCTGCCGGACTCAATCACTGAAAGCGAACAGATTGAAGACATCATTCAGATGATTCAAGACGTGGGTATTCCGGTTCATGAACGTGCACCTGAAACTGACGATACAATGTTTGAAGGTGGCAGCGAAGCAACCGATGAAGTTGCTGAAGAAGAAGCTGCTGCAGTATTGGCTTCAGTAGAAAGTGAACCAGGTCGTACTACTGACCCTGTCCGTATGTATATGCGTGAAATGGGTACAGTTGAACTGTTAACCCGTGAAGGCGAAATTAGCATTGCAAAACGCATTGAAGAAGGAATTCGTGACGTTCTTCATTCAATTTCATATTGGCCAAATGCGGTTGAAGTCGTTTTAAATGAATATAAAGAATATGAAGCGGGTGAACGCCGTCTTGCCGACATTCTTTCAGGTTATTTAGATCCAGAATCAGATGAAGTTATTCCAGAAGTATTGGAAGAAGAGTCTGAAGAAGTCGATGAAGAAGAAGATGCTGCGAAAAAGCCAACTAAAGATGTAAAACTAGATGACGATGAAGAAGAAGAAGAGTCTGAAAGTGATGACGAATCTGAAGGTGAATCTGGTCCTGATCCTGAAATTGCAAAAGCACGTTTTGATGAATTAACGTCTGTTTGGCAAACATCAAAAGAAACGATTGCAAAACACGGTCGTAACAGCGAAGAAGGCAAAGTTGCAATGGAAGCATTGGCAACTGTGTTCATGATGTTTAAATTCACCCCACGTCTTTTTGACATCATTTCAGAAATGATTCGTGGTACACATGAACAAATTCGTACCTCTGAACGTGAAGTAATGCGCTATGCTGTACGTCGTGGTCGTATGGATCGTACGCAATTCCGTACATCATTCCCAGGTCAAGAATCAAATTTTGCATGGTTAGATGAGCAAATTGCGAAAGCACCAACAGAAATGCGTGGTTATTTAGAAAAAGTTCGTCCAGATATCACTGCATTCCAACAGCAAATTGCCGATATTGAAAAAGAGCTTTCTTTAAACGTTCGAGATATCAAAGACATTTCTAAACGTATGGCGATTGGTGAAGCCAAAGCTCGCCGTGCAAAAAAAGAAATGGTTGAAGCTAACTTACGTCTTGTAATTTCGATTGCGAAAAAATACACCAACCGTGGCTTACAATTCCTCGATTTAATTCAGGAAGGCAACATCGGCTTAATGAAAGCTGTAGATAAGTTTGAATACCGTCGTGGTTATAAATTCTCGACTTATGCGACATGGTGGATTCGTCAGGCGATTACACGTTCAATTGCCGATCAAGCACGTACGATTCGTATTCCGGTACACATGATTGAAACAATCAATAAAATCAACCGTGTGTCACGTCAACTTCTTCAAGAAATGGGTCGTGAACCAACACCTGAAGAATTAGGCGAACGTCTAGAAATGGACGAAGTGAAAGTTCGTAAAGTATTAAAAATTGCCAAAGAACCGATTTCGATGGAAACGCCAATTGGTGATGATGAAGATTCGCATCTGGGTGACTTCATTGAAGATGGTAATATTACCTCTCCAATTGATGCAGCAACATCAGAAGGCTTAAAAGAAGCAACACGTGAAGTTTTAGAAAACTTAACTGAACGTGAAGCGAAAGTCTTAAAAATGCGTTTTGGTATTGATATGCCAACGGATCACACATTGGAAGAAGTCGGTAAGCAGTTTGATGTAACACGTGAGCGTATTCGTCAGATCGAAGCGAAAGCCTTACGTAAATTACGCCATCCTTCACGTTCAGAACATTTACGTTCATTCCTTGAGAATGACTAAATCATTCTTAGCACAGTGAAAGCTTGAATATGGAGTGTCATACCCCATATTATAAGCATGTAGCAAATAACTCAAAATACCTGCACTTAGCAGGTATTTTTAATAAAGAGGTTTCCCATGACTGATATGACTAATCGTGCACCGTCTCGTGAACTCCAAGAACATCTTTGGGTGTTCCCTATGGACTATCCAATTAAACTCATTGGTGATGCAGGTGAGCAACTTCGTGTCTCAGTCATCGAAATTTTGGTTAAACACTTCCCTGATTTTGATGCTGAAACTTTGAAAGTTCAGGCATCTCGCACAGGTAAATATGACTCTATTACTGCACAATTACGCTTTATAGAGCTTGAGCAAGTTCATCAACTTTATGCAGACCTTGCAGCATGTGAGCATATTAAAACTGCTTTATAATAATTATTAATCTTGCTGATAGGATTATATTTCTCATCAGCATACTGATGGGGGCTTGAAGTTAAATACTCAGTCCCCATTTTATATGGTATGAAATAATAAACATCAGCCTCTGGGCTCATGTTAAATAGAAAGGCTGTCACTCATGACTATGTTAGACCGTACACCATCTCGTGAACTTCGTGAAGATCTTTGGGTGTTCCCTATGGACTATCCAATTAAACTCATTGGTGATGCAGGCGAGCAACTGCGTGTCTCAGTCATCGAAATTTTGGTTAAACACTTCCCTGATTTTGATGCTGAAACTTTGAAAGTTCAAGCATCTCGCACAGGTAAATATGACTCTATTACTGCACAATTACGCTTTATAGAGCTTGAGCAAGTTCATCAACTTTATGCAGATCTTGCAGCATGTGAGCATATTAAAACTGCTTTATAATTTAGAAATAAAAAACACGCTATATAGCGTGTTTTTTACGTTTATAAATAGATTTGAAAGTTAAGAAAATTAAAACAGCAACTGAATCCCATTCCTATATTTAAGTAATGCATATAGCATCGAAAAAAGACTTATTGGCAAATTTACCAGATCAGCGCAATGCCTAACTGTTACAAATCTGATAAACATATAAAAGATATTTTTCACTGTACTTGCCAATCCCCTATTTGACGTAAATTTATTTATAATAAAAACTATTCTTCCATTTTAGAGATGTCGATCTGTGAATGATGTTGTTATAAAACCACAGTTAATTATTCGTCATTATCACGACTTAACCCCTTATAGCGAACGCTTTCAGGAAATGAAAAGCTATACTGAACAGCGTGATGAAAAATCTCCTGATCAATTATGGATCTTACAACATCACGAGGTACTCACACAGGGGCAAGCAGGAAAGCCTGAACATATTTTGATACCAAGCGATATTCCTGTGGTACAAAGCGATCGTGGTGGGCAAGTCACGTGGCATGGTCCAGGGCAAATGGTCGTATATTTCATGTTTGATTTGAACCGTCTGAAATGGAACGTACGCACACTTGTCAGCTATGCTGAACAATTGATGATTGATTTGCTGAAAAAATATAGCATTGAAGCCTATGCCAAACCCGATGCACCAGGCGTTTATGTCAATGAACGTAAAATTGGTTCACTTGGTTTCAAAATTCGTAAAGGTCGTAGTTATCACGGTTTGGCATTAAATATCGATTGTGATTTGCATGGTTTTCATACCATTAACCCTTGTGGTTATGCAGGACTTGAAATGGTCAGAATACAAGATTTAATTGAGAATCACCCTGACTTCAATGAGTTATGTGCAGATATCATTGAATATTTTCAGCAGAGTGGTTACTTTAATGACGTCCAAGTCATTTCTCATTAAAAGACTTTCTTTTTCAAGAAAAATAAAATAGAGTAATTACTCTAAAAACATAAATACAATTTGCAGAAGGGATACGCGAGTGATTTCAACCAAATCTGTAAAGCCTGCTTTGGAACAAAATTATGTCAAACTCATGATGGACGTGATTGGCAGAGGCTTGGTGATGGCAAGCCAAGTCGATGATGAAATTAAACATGAAGTTTCAAAATTTCCAATCGGCTTAACCTTGTCTATGAAAGTTTATCCAAACGGGTCAAAATTTATTGCCCGTGTCAATGAACAACACCAATTAGAATTGGTTAAAAACTTAGATGAAAAACCTGATTTAACCATCACGTTTAAGCATTTACATCATGCATTTTTGGTGTTTTCATTCCAAGAAAGTACCTCTCAAGCATTTGCCAATGACCGTATGATTGCCGATGGTGATCTCTCTTATGCCATTCGTTTAGTACGTTGCCTCAATAAAATGGAAGCACTAATTTTGCCAAAATTGGTTGCAGAGTTAGCAGTTAAAGAATATCCACGTGAATTATCGTTAAAAGAAAAACTGTCAGGTGCTGCAAATATTTATCTTAAAGTTGCACAGTCATATATTAAAGGGAGTGCTTAACACATGGCTAAACCATATTACGAATTTTTTTGCCCCGTCAAAGTGATTGCAGGCCATGCTGCACTTGAACACATTCCTTTTGAATTATCTTCACTTGGCGCAAAACGCCCAATGATTATTACAGACAAAGGTGTGCGTATAAATAACCTACTAGTGCCACTTGAAGCCGCATTTGAATCAACCGATGTTGAGGTTGGTTTTGTCTTTGATGATGTACCACCTGACTCAAGTTTAGAAACCGTTCGTGCTGCGGCGCAAGCGTACCGTACAAATAACTGCGATGCGATTATAGCTGTGGGTGGTGGTTCAGTCATTGATACGGCCAAAGCAACCAATATTTTGGTGACTGAAGGTGGTGATGATCTGACAAAATATTCAGGTGCACACAACTTACCTCATCCGCTTAAACCATTCTTTGTTATTCCAACTACTTCGGGCACAGGCTCAGAAGTCACCATGGTGGCTGTCGTTTCAGATAATCAGAAACATGTGAAATTGGCATTTGCATCGAACTATTTAATGCCAAATGCAGCCATCTTAGATCCACGTATGACACAAACCTTGCCACCACATTTAACGGCAATGACTGCGATGGATGCAATGACGCATGCTGTTGAAGCCTATACCTGTATGGCAGCCAATCCAATTTCAGATGCTTATGCAACGGCGGCTGTGAAAAAAGTCAGCAATAGCCTATTCAATGTTTTAGACAATCCAACCGATGCACATGGTCGTTTAGAACTTGCTCAAGCATCTACAATGGCAGGTATTGCATTTTCAAACTCAATGGTCGGTATTGTACATTCACTAGGACACGCTTTAGGTTCAGTTGCCCATTTACCCCATGGCCTATGCATGAATCTATTCTTACCTTACGTACTTGAATACAATAAAGATGTGAAAGGCGATAAAATTGCAGAATTATTATTGCCACTTGCTGGTCCCGATATTTACGCACAAACACCTGCGAACCAACGTGCCGATAAAGTGATTGCAACACTCAATACTATGCGTGATCGTTTATATGCACTCACTAAATTGCCACGTACACTCAGTGAAACAGGTAAAATTTCAAAAGAACAACTTGATGAAGTTGCAGATAAAGCCCTCAACGATGGCTCTATTATTTACAATCCAAAAGAAGCAACATTCAAAGATTTAAAATCAATCTTGGAAAAAGCTTGGTAATTGCTTAAAAATAATCCAATATAGTTTTAAAGGAGCCTGATATTTACATAAATATCGGGCTTTTATCATGCAGAATAGTTGGTCACTCACTTTTCAATCAAAGTGGCACAATTTCTGCTAAAAAAACCAACAAAGTTACTGACAAGGGTGGCTTTTTGAAGTAGATTGGCGCACTTTTGTTTTATTCGTAGGGGGGATCGTTCGTCTCAAACGATCCTTAAAAATGACTGATCCTTGATCAACGATTAAGAGGACAACGCCGTTGACAATTAACACTGGGACTCAATCGACAGCTAAATTGCAAAAAACACTTGGCTTCTGGCACATCATTATTATTGGTTTGGCATATATCCAACCAATGACGCTATTTGACACTTTTGGTCTTGTATCAGAAGAGAGTCACTTTCACGTTCCAACGTCTTATATTATTGCTTTAGTGGCAATTTTACTTACATCTATCAGTTATGGACACATGATTCGTCGATATCCATCGTCGGGTTCATCATACACGTATGCACAAAAATCCATCCATCCAAACGTCGGTTTCATGGTGGGTTGGTCTTCGTGGTTAGACTATTTACTGTCTCCAATGGTAAATATCATCTTGGCAGTGATCTATCTAGAAGCACTCTTTCCTGAAGTAAATCATTGGGTTTGGGTTATTGCACTCACTGCAATCATGACTGCTGTAAACTTACGTGGTGCGCGTTTTGTTGCTAACTTTAACAGTTTAATCGTCTTTGTTCAGTTGGCTGTTATCGCCTACTTTGTTTGGATGGTTTATCAACTGCTTTCAAGTGGTGTCAATGCGGATGGTTCATTGGTCGATGCTAAGTATCAATTGTGGAGTCTTGAACCATTTTGGAATGAAATGACATCTATTGGTGCACTCGTTACAGGTGCAACATTATTATGCTTCTCATTTACAGGATTTGACTCACTGAGTTCGCTTGCTGAAGAAACCAAAGATACTGAGAAAACGCTGCCACGTGCCATTTTTATGACGGCATTACTTGCAGGTGTAATCTTCATTATCAGCACATACTTCATGCAGATTTACTTCCCGAATGATCCAAAAACTTACTTTGAAGATATTGCTGCAACACAACCCGATATTCTTCTTGCAGTGGGTGGCGCAGCATTTAAGACAGTCGTTCTGTATTTTGCAATTGTGACGGTGATGGCTTCTGGTATTTCTGCACATGCGGGTGTATCACGTTTAATGTATGTGATGGGTCGTGATGGCGTAATCAATAAAAA
The DNA here is from genome assembly GCF_048551395.1 of Acinetobacter sp. TY1. NCBI lineage: Bacteria > Pseudomonadati > Pseudomonadota > Gammaproteobacteria > Moraxellales > Moraxellaceae > Acinetobacter > Acinetobacter sp. TY1. Next base: position 31,173 of record NZ_JBLYZK010000023.1, on the reverse strand, counting down.
GATCTTCGGTCATATCAGTCCTAAAAACTTTACTCCTTCTTACAATATTTTGATTGTGGGTGCCGTTGCTTTAACTGCGGGCTTCATGGATCTTGATATTGTGATTTCAATGATCAGTTTTGGTGCTTTAACTGCGTTTACATTCGTAAACTTGTCGGTGATTTCTCGTTATGCATTGCGTGATGGGCGTACCAAAAATATCAAAGACATCATTAACTTCATTATTATTCCATTACTTGGCTTCTTTAGTATCTTTGCAATGTGGCTTGAGATTGAAGAAACTGCCTTGAAATGGGGTCTATGGTGGGCAATGTTCGGTATTATGTATTTGGGTTATAAAACCAAAGGTTTCCGTTATCCTGCTCCACAACATAATGAACATGAATAAGATTTAAACTGAATCTAATTCATTCAAAAAAGGCGCATAAAGCGCCTTTTTTGATTTTACTAATCCATCAAAAAGCTTATGCCACGTTTTGACGTAAACGGCGCTCATGTAATACGTGTAAATACATTTCTAAAATTTGTATCTCATCTTGATTAAAATCCAAATACAGCTTACTTCGGCGTTTTAAAATATCCTCACTTGTGATCGCCCACTCTTGATCCACTAAATAATCAACTTCTTGTGCAAATAGACCATGCCCAAAGTCTTGTCCTAATTCATGAATTGAATTGCTATGTTGCAAAAAATGCATCGTACGAGTGCCGTAAGCATGTGCCCAACGTTCTGCTGTCGCTTCACCAATACCTTTAATTTGCTGTTGAATTTGATCTTTCAGCTCATCTATAGAATTAAAATGCTCAGCACCAGGTAACAATGCCGTGGCTGTCCATTCCTTTTTCATACTGTTAAAAAATGGTTTGAGCTGATCCATAGCAGCTTCTGCCAATTTACGATAAGTCGTTAATTTCCCACCAAAGACCGACAATAATGGTGCATGCGCAGTACTTTCAGCACTCAATGCCAAAGTATAGTCACGGGTGACCGCAGATGGATTATCCGACTCATCATCACACAATGGACGCACACCAGAGAAAGTACTGACAATATCAGCTTCAGTCAGCTGCTGTTTAAAATGATCATTACAGACATCAAGTAAATAAGCCCGTTCCTCAGCACTGATCTCAACATGATTCGGATCACCTGTATATTCCCAATCTGTCGTGCCAATAAGGGTAAACCGTTGTAAATACGGAATAGTAAAAACAATTCTCTGATCATCATTTTGCAAAATAAAGGCTTTCTCACCCTCATATAATTTCGGTACGATAATATGACTACCTTGAATCAAACGGATACCATAAGGTGATTTCAAATTTAAATTCTTACGGATAAATTGTGCCACCCAAGGCCCAGCAGCATTGACTAGAACTTTGGCTTTAACCTGAAAAATACCATGTTCATTTTCAAGCGTCACATGCCATAAGCCCTCAATTTGCACTACAGAAATACATTGGGTTTGAGTCATGATTTTTGCACCATGCTCTCTTGCTTGTATAGCATTCAGTACGACTAAACGTGCATCATCTACTGCACAATCTGAATATTCAAAACCACGTTGAATATCGGGATGCAATGGACTATCTAAACCATCAAAAGTCACTAAATTTGAGCCTGCTAATTTTTCTCTTTTACCCAAATGATCATAAAAAAATAGCCCTGTTCGAATAAGCCATGCAGGACGTAAATGTGGACGATGAGGCATAATAAAACGTAGAGGACGAATGATGTGCGGTGCTTTATTTAACAGAACTTCTCTTTCTGCTAATGCTTCACGTACCAAACGAAATTCTTTATGTTCCAAATAGCGCAAACCGCCATGAATGAGCTTACTACTTGCCGATGAGGTATGTGAAGCAAGATCATCTTTTTCACAGACAAAAACTGATAATCCTCGCCCCGCAGCATCATTTGCAATACCAATGCCATTGATTCCTCCCCCAATCACGACAAGGTCATAACATTTTGAATATTCGTGAAGTTCTTGCATATTTTATTCCTCACCCGTTTGTTTTAATTTTTCTTGTTCTTTGCCCTTATATTTTGTTTGATATAGATAAATATTTCTGATTTTATCTAATCATTAAACAATTTAAAAACATGACCAACAACCAAATTAAAATATTCATTTTATATATTCAAAGTTTTATCAATACGTTGATAATTTTGAATTCCACCATAAAAACTTTAAATGACTTTTCCACAATACCGATACAGCTTCAAAATATTGATCTTTCGATCAATACTTAATCTAAAAACTATAAACCACTTCTAGCCATTCAACTATAAAAAGATCAAAGCACACATCAAATAATTTATGGCTACTCAAATCAACTTAGCACTTTCCCAACTATTGATGAGAAAATATGCTGTATTCATAACCAAGCCTCTATTGATATTGAAGTAAATGTCTTTATTTTAATCGCACTCAAAAATAGATGTATTTCAAAACTAAATATTATATTTATTCATTTTTTTATTTTTATTACAAATACTTATTTTCTATCAACAGGCATGCTGATATGTTATTAGACTCAAAATAAGATAAAAAAATATTTTTTGCACTTTTTTAATGCATAAAACAATATCAACTTACGACCAAAGTCTAATAAAAGCATACAAAACCCAAGCGTATAAGTACTTTGTAATGTTTTGTTTCTTTCAACTTCCTTTCTTCCACAGCACATGATCTCACATTTTTTCAATAGCATTTATTGAAATGTATGCATGCGTTTTGCCTAAATTATTTGGAGAACTGTGATGTCTAATGCATCTTCTAAAAATATATCCTCCGAAAGCCAAACCCCATCCCTTGATCGTAAAACTCGAGTTAAATCTATTTTGGGAGGTTCTGCAGGAAACCTCGTTGAATGGTACGATTGGTATGTGTATGCCGCATTTACCTTATATTTTGCCCCACGTTTTTTCCCTGATGGCGACAGCACAGTTAAATTATTACAAGCAGCAGCTGTCTTTGCACTAGGTTTTTTAATGCGCCCAATTGGCGCATGGGTAATGGGCATTTATGCTGATCGTAAAGGTCGTAAAGCGGGCTTAACCGTTTCCGTATCATTAATGTGCATCGGTTCATTGATGATCGCCTGCGCACCAACTTATGATTCTGTCGGTATGCTTGCCCCTGCAATTTTATTGTTCGCCCGACTAATTCAAGGTTTAAGTGTTGGCGGTGAATACGGCTCAAGTGCAACATATTTGACAGAAATGGCAGGAAAAAATCATCGTGGGTTCTTCTCAAGCTTCCAATATGTCACCCTCATTGCAGGTCAATTACTTGCGCTTTGCGTACTGATTATTTTACAACGCAACCTTTCCGAACAAGCTTTGGGTGAATGGGGATGGCGTATTCCTTTCTTCATCGGTGCATTATTGGCTATTGTAGTATTTTGGATTCGTCGTGGTTTAGTTGAAACACAATCTTCGAAAAAGGCACAAGAGCAAGCCAAAAATGGGGGTGAAAAATCTGGGGCTTTAGCGTTATTTACCAAATATCCTAAACAGGCATTTACGGTCATTATGCTGACTGCGGGTGGTACTTTAGCATTCAATACATTCACCACGTACTTACAAAAATACTTGGTCAATACCTCAGGTTTTGAAAAAACCACGGCGACTGAAATTACCACAGCCGCAATTTTTGTCTTTATGCTCATTCAACCTGCTGTTGGTGCATTGTCAGATAAGATTGGTCGTAAACCGATTATGATCACTTTTGGTGTCTTAGGTGTGCTATTTACCATTCCTATTTTCAATGGCTTAGGTTCTACAACCAATCCAACCACTGCGTTTATGTTGTGTATGAGTGGTATGGTCATTGTCACTGGTTATACTGCCATCAATGCCGTAGTAAAAGCTGAGTTATTCCCACCACATATTCGTGCATTAGGCGTTGCTTTGCCTTATGCACTTGCCAACACCGTGTTTGGTGGTACTGCAGAGTTGGTTGCTCTAAGCTTTAAAAATGCGGGTCATGAAAATTATTTCTTTTACTACATCACCTTTATGATTGGTCTTTCTTTAATCACCTATGTCTTTATGAAAGATACTAAAAAACATAGTCTTATTACAGATGACTAATCGTTGAACGATATTTTTAGATACAAAAACAGCGCTCAAATTAAGCGCTGTTTTTGTATCACTTTAAACATCAATTATATAAACACATGATTTACCTAATATTTAAAACTTATTTATATACAAAAAAGAACATAACAATGCTCATATCTTCATTTTTTATCTTTATAGCAAGTTTGTTCAACTCTATTTTATGCCATACTGCACATAGTACATTCCCTTAAGAGAACATCACAGATGAAAATAATTAAAGCAACAGCATTTGCAATGACTATTTTAATGCTAACAGCGTGTCAGACCGCACCGCGTTCATTTAATGGAACAACGGGTTATCAAATTGAAAGTAAAACCGAGAATCAAGCAACATTGGTCTATACATTGTCAGGTCGTGCAGATCGTGACTTAGATGTCGATAAATTACAACGTGCTTGTAAAAAAGTTCTTGGTGAAAATAAGACCTATAAACTTGCTGTTTTAAGCAGTACTGAAATTATTAACCCACAGATCAATTCAGATGATAAAACAGGTGTTCAATTGGGTCATAGTCGTACTTCTTTCGGACTTTCAAATACGCCAAGCTTAAACAACAGTGAAGATTATGCGACACGCCAAGCTTTAGAAACTCGTCCAAGTACTCTACATGTCGTTCGGTATACCTGTTCTTAAAATTTAAAAATTGATTATAAAAAATAAGACGCTTTAAAGCGTCTTATAAAAACTCACGTTACGAAATTCTTTTGATTCATCTAAGTCAGGCCAAGTCGTTGCACTACGCTCTTCCAACTTTTGATATTTTGGATGACTAAAATTTTTCACACGACTATCGGCAACCCAAACTTCGGGTGCAAATTTTAAAAATTCATCTAAGAAAAAACGATTACACTGATCATATAAAACATCGGCAGCCAATAACACATCAACTTGCTCTGCTGTTCGCTCTAAATGGTACAAATCATCCAAATATTCAAGCTCAACATCATTCAGCAATGCATTTTCACGACATGCATCTAAACTTACTTTGTCGATATCACAACAAATAACGCGTTTTGCCCCTGCCATTTTCGCTGCAATCGCCACAACACCTGACCCTGCACCAAAGTCCAAAACAACTTTATCTTTCACATGATGAGGTTCAGCAAGCAACCACTGTGCCATTGCTAGACCTGAAGCCCAACAAAAAATCCAATACGGTGTTTCATTCCAAATACGGCGAATCACTTCATCATCTAAGCGATCAGTCGGAAATACAGGCGGAATGAGCCATAAAGAAATTGGCGTTTCAGGCAATTGCTGTGCAAGCAATTCACAGTTTGGAATTACTTCATGCAATGCATTAAGTAGGTTTTTTGGGGCTTTAGGCAGTTGAAAAGTGCAGCTCATAGATTTCTTTTAATTCATAATAAATCATTTAATCTCCCCTAACCCCTCTTTAAAAAGAGGGGAACCCACTGCAAATTGAAAATATGCAACCCCTCCCTTTTCAAAGATGAGAAGTATTGCTTTGCAAGGGGAGGAATTCTATTAACCCAAAGCCTTTTCAGCAGCTTCCACAGTTTGACGAATCAAAGTCGTAATCGTCATTGGTCCCACACCACCTGGAACAGGCGTATAAGCAGAAGCAACTTCCTCAATACCGACAAGTTGAATATCACCTACACCACCACCATCACGTGGATGGAAACCTGCATCGACAACAACAGCGCCTTGTTTAATCCAATTTTTCTGAATGAGTTCAGCTTTACCGACTGCACCGACAATAATGTCTGCTTGTTTTACAAAATCAGCTAAGTTTTGCGTACGTGAATGGCAGATTGTTACGGTTGCATTGGCTTCCAATAACATTGCAGCCATTGGTTTACCTAAAATTGCAGAACGACCGACAACAACTGCATGTTTACCTGCAATTTCAATTTTGTTTTCTTTTAAAATGGTCATGATACCTGCAGGTGTTGCAGAACCATAAGCTGCTTCACCCATCGCCATACGACCAAAACCGAGGCATGTTACACCATCGACATCTTTTGCAAGTGAAATGGCATCAAAACATGCACGTTCATCAATTTGAGCAGGTACAGGATGCTGTAATAAAATACCGTGTACGTCAGGATTAGCATTTAATTTTTCAATTTCAGCCAACAATTGTTCAGTTGTGGTTTCAGCACCTAACTCAACCTTTATAGAATCCATACCAACACGACGGCATGCATTCCCTTTCATACGTACATAAGTGGCAGATGCACCATCATCACCGACTAAAATAGTCGCTAAAATTGGGGTACGACCTGTTTTCTCTTTTATCGCTTCAACACGGGTTAACAAGTCTGCTTCAATTTGTTTCGCTAATGCGCGACCATCTAAAACTAATGCCACGGCACATCTCCAAAGTAGATATGAATCAATTTTGCAAATAATACATGATTATTTGAACAATTTTATTCTATATGTTGGTTTTATGTGCATATGCATGAATTGTAGTATTGTTTTTTTTTCAAAGGTTGCTAATATACGCATCACCAAGAGATGGTGGGATGGCAGAATGGTGATGCAGCGGACTGCAACTCCGTAAATGCCGGTTCGATTCCGGCTCCTACCTCCATATCTTGTAAAGCCCGAGTGGTGAAATCGGTAGACACAGGGGATTTAAAATCCCCCGCCCACAAAGCGTGCCAGTTCGAGTCTGGCCTCGGGCACCATTTTAATACTTCTTAAAATGGTGCAATAAAACAACTAGCTTTATGCTAGTTTTTTTATACCTAAAATTTATAATATGAATAAAAATACAACTATTATCAGCGCTCTTTCCACCCTCAGCACAATAATACTCAGTGCATGTCAAAGCAATATTTCAAATCACCTGCAAAATCCACCACAACCAAACTTATCAGAAACCTCATCCACTTTATCGAGCAGTCAGAGCAGATTTAGCAAAAAACTTTCCAAATATGAATGGAATTACAGACTTAAAACCTTATCTCAACAAAAATCATTGGATCAATCTATTCTCAAGTGAGTCTCCCTCGCCAAATTCTGCCATTAATTTTAATTTCAATATGCAGGGTGAAAATATTCGCTTAAATTTAAATTGCGTAAATCCGAATGAAAAACCGTTCTTTTTAATTAAAGATGTTAATGATGTCGATGCATTTAGCTCAATGACTGACGATGATCAACGCATGGAATTTGTTTTAGACCAACAGGTTTTTACCAATCCCTTTAAAGACACCAAATCAAAAAAAATTGAAAAATTTAAACAAGCCTTTTATCAAGCCAAAAAACTCACCATTAAAAAATACAATTTGAGTAAAAATCCTCCCGAACAAAATACTCAATCCACTCCAGCAATGAAATATTTATTTAATAATCAACACGCAGAAGTATTAAAAGAACCCTCCAATCATTGTGATGCAATTGACTAGATCCATGCTTACCCTCTACATGATTTCAAATTTGCTTTACAATACTCACATTCAAGGAAAAGATACTGAACATTCAGCGTCTGCCGTTTTATTCTGTAAAGAGCCTTATGATCAAGACCCAGCAAGCAACACAATACCTGCAACAACTGGAACAACAGTACCCTCAGGCATTTAAAAGAAATTTTCTATTGTATGGTCAACTCAAAGCCAAAGGTCTACTCGATGAATTAAAAGAGTTTATTCCTTGGATTTTGGCAATGATGATTTTTGTCAGTACTGCTTTTGCATTAGGCAGCTTAGTTGAATCTTCATTTCCGCGTTTTGATCAGACACAAGCTTTTGGCATAGCTATCTTGTGCATTATGTTATTCCTTATGTTTACCGTTCCTCTAATCATTAAACAGATGAAACATAGCTCAACACACCTATACCAGCAACTCAGCAACACCCCAATGAAACTTGCCGTACTGATCGTACTACAAACGCTCAATATTGCTTATTTAGACAGTAGCCTCTTACAAGGTCTATTATTTTTCTTTGCCTTGAGTTTTGGCTTTATCAAATTTTATAAAGAAAATATGTTTCGTGAGTCTGCATCAAATATTGACTATTACAACTTACAACAAATACGCAGAGTCTGTTTTTGGTCATATAAACAAGTCATTAAAACCAAAATTCGCTTAACATTAAGCAAAAAAGATACAGATCAATATGAAGCCTTACAGCAAAAATTAGTCAAAGACTTAGATCTACACCTCGAACTGCTTAAATATGAAAATAAAATGTCGCAGTCTTACAAGTTTGTCGACCTTGATGAATATGTCGACCACATGCTTTAAATAAAGTAATTTTCATTAAAATGCTGATATTTTAAACTTTTAACGCATCATTTGATTGAAAATACAACAAATCGAAGCATTGCACCTTGCCAAGATAAAATCACTCCTTTATTATTGCGCTCATGCCCGAGTGGTGAAATCGGTAGACACAGGGGATTTAAAATCCCCCGCCCACAAAGCGTGCCAGTTCGAGTCTGGCCTCGGGCACCATTTTAATACTTCTTAAAATGGTGCAATAAAATAACTAGCTTTTTGCTAGTTTTTTTATGCCTAAAATTTAATAAAAATAATGAATCACTTAATTACAGGCAAAAAAATACCTTCAATCTTCACATTCAAAATTTTAAAATTAAAAAAATTTTCAGCTTAATCAAAGGCATTTATTTTTGAAACAACCCACATCTACAAAAAGCATTACCACTCTCTATTAGATACAAGTTCTTCCATTTCAATTTCCATATAACCCTGATCTTGTACCACCATCATCATTGCTTCAGCAATATAATCAGCAGCAGTATCATCGAGTGAAGAGTCAAGATCTTCAAACTGTGGTTTCATCTCATTAATTTCAACAACAGCCTGCCCCGCAAGAAGATAAACTTCTGTTTCAGAACATGATTTTTTTGCAAGTCGTTTTGCAAATTGCTCAATATGCTGCCTAACTTCAGCAACTAGAATATCTGGGTAATATTCATCATCAAACATTGGGAGGAGTAAATCACTAAACATAACAGTCCAGATAAAAATATCAGCACATGAATGGTGATTATATAACATAAAGTATACAAAACACCAAGTTCATCTGCACGATCTACATTTATTGGCTCTTATTTATAGTTTTCTGTATTGGCTGATTTGAGCTTAGTTTTTTAGCTTTCTTGATCAAATCAACAAACTCCGCTCGCAAACCAAAAGCATCTTGTTTTTGCGCCGATTGTGCCAAATCAATAATATCATTCCATTGCATTACAGCATTATACTCAGGACTACGTAACTGCTGTCCATAAGCAGCGACTGCAAGCGCAAAACGTGTATCTGCGCTGGCTTGATTCAACGCCTTCGAACCCACAGCAATTGGCTGACTGAGTAAAATACTCTGACTTTGCCCTGGCTGTTTATAACGTAAATTGACGAAAGCATATTCTTTAGCATTTTTACCCAATGCTGTAGCATTAGCATAACGAGAATCAGACAACCAACCTTTTTGCCCAACAGGAATAATTTCATATAGTGCAGTCACCGTATGCCCTGCACCAATATCACCAGCATCAACCTTATCATTATTGAAGTCTTCATTTTTCAACATGCGGTTTTCATATCCAATCAAGCGATATTCCTTCACCGTTGCAGGATTAAATTCCACCTGAATTTTGACATCTTGTGCCACCGTGGCAAGCGTAGAACTCAATTGACGCTGTAAGACTTTCTTAGCTTCTTTTTCACTATCGATATAGCTGTAGTTACCATCACCAGCATCCGCCAATTGCTCCATTAACTGTTCATCATAATTTCCTGAGCCATAACCAAAAGTACTCAAAGAAATTCCCGATTTACGCTTTTCAGCCACCATATTTTTCAAGGTGTCAAAATCGGTAACCCCCACATTAAAATCACCATCTGTTGCCAGTAAAATACGGTTAATGCCATTTTTCACAAATGATTTTTGTGCAGATTTATATGCCATTTGAATGGCTTGCTCACCCGCCGTTGCACCGCCCGCTTCTAAAGTATCAATTGCAGCAAGAATTTTTGATTTATTTGATCCAGATGTTGGCTCAAGAATCATTTTCTCACCATCGGCATAGGTGATAAGTGTGACTTGATCTTGTGAACGTAATTGCTCGGTTAAAAGCTTCAGAGTCTTTTTCACCAATGCCAGTTTATTGTTGTCACTCATACTGCCCGAAACATCAACCAAAAAAACCAAATTGGCAGGTGGTAATTGTTTTGAATCAATATCTTTTGCTTTAATACCAATACGAATGACTTTTGCATTGGCTTGCCAAGGAGAATCTACAGTTTCAATATTGACTGAAAATGGATGTATCCCTATTGGATTTGGATATTGGTAATCAAAATAATTTACCATTTCCTCAATACGCACAGCATCTTTAGGCGGTAAATTTCCTTCATTTAAGAAACGTCGCACATTTGTATAACTTCCAGTATCTACATCAATACTAAAAGTAGAAATAGGTGCTTGCCCTACACTTTTCACCGAATTTGTTTCAGTTTTTTGATACTTTTCAGTATTCCCCTCAGTCCCGTAGATACTCGGTGATGGAGCAGGCGAAACCATTTTAGCTGTCGAATTCACTGTAATAGCTTCTACACTTGCAACATTAGCAGAGCTTTCAGCCATATCACTTGATACCATTAGTTCTTTGCTACATGCAGTCAGCAATACTGCTGTAATTGACAATGCCAGTACCGCTTTACAGGATGGGGTATTTTTTAATTGTTGATTTTTCATTTTGACACCTATAGGTTACTATTAAGACTTTACACAGAAAAATGCATGAAAATTTAAATTATTAGATGCTTCGAGTGTGATTTCTCAGATGTAGATTTCAGATATATCCACGTTGAAGCACATTTTAGCATTTTGTTATATTATAACGATTAGAATAAAACACTTTATTTGGTTGACATAGATTTATGGTTTTTCTGTAATAAACCACATAGTTGTATATTATTCTCGTATCCATTCATCTCTGTGTATACAAAAAAACTACAGAGATGAATTTAAACTTTTGTTTTAAGCTTTTCCTAGATACTACTTACCCTTAGACTGCATTCTGCATAGCTTTCCAAACCAAAACGGCATCATGCATAGCTTTTACATCATGCGCTCGCACCATACACGCACCCTGCTGAATAGTCAGTAAATGTGCCGTAACAGAGCCCACAGCACGCTCTCCCGCATCAACCCCACCCAATGCTTCACCAATAAAACGTTTCCGTGACAATGCTGAAAGAATCGGATAGCCCAGTTCCGTTAAACGATAAAATTCATTTAACAACTGTAAATTTTGTTGTGCATTCTTCGCAAAACCAAAGCCCGGATCAATCATGATATTTTCTGAACGCACACCTGCGTGTAAAGCATCATTTACACGCTGCTGCAATTCAATTATTACATCTTGTGTAACGTTGTCATATTGATCCAAATTATTCATAGTGGTCGGCTCACCGCGCATATGCATAATTATCACAGGAATATCCAATTCTGCCGCTGTTTGCAGTGCATTAGGTCTAGACAATGCTCGAACATCATTCCAAATGTGGGCACCCGCTTGAACCGCTGCACGCATCACCTCAGGGGCTGAGGTATCAATCGAAATCACAACATTTAATTTTGCAACCTCCGCAACCACAGGTACAACACGGCGAATTTCTTCCTCAATAGCCACAGCGGATGCTCCTGGACGTGTAGACTCTCCCCCCACATCAATCACTGTTGCGCCATCTGCAATCATTTGCTTAGCATGAGCAATAGCTTGTGCCACCTCGTTATACTGCCCCCCATCACTAAATGAATCAGGAGTAACATTCAAAATCCCCATAATATGGGGTTGTGATAAATCAAGCGTAAGTTGCCCACATTTCAACTTTTTTTGAGCTAATGGCTTAAGTTGCATCATTCATCCAGCATTCATCAATTATCGTATTTTACCCAATTCTGCTTTTGACATATTAGATCTTTTTCAAAACAATAAATTTTTAGCAAAAAATTGGCAAAAAAAAAGAGCCCTTTACAGGACTCTTTTTACTTTATCTACTTTTTACTCATTAGCTTGCTGGTAATGGTGGTGGTGTAGATGGACCATCGGTAGGAATCACATCTGCCACTGGATTTTCAGCAATATAAACTTTTGGTGGTTGTGGTTCACGACCTTCCATAATGTCACGAATTTGATCACGATCAATCGTTTCCCATTCCATCAAGGCTTTCACCATGGTATGAGCAATATCTTTGTGACTTTCAAGAATATTCCAAGCGACTTTATACTGCTCATCTAAAATGCGACGCACTTCCTGATCAACTTGTTGTTGCGTTGCTTCAGAAATTGTACGGTTACCCATGTTACCAAAGAAACCATTTTGGTTTTCTTCTTCGTAAACCATGACGCCCATCTTTTCAGACATACCGTATTTTGTCACCATTGCACGAGCAAGTTTAGTCGCACGCTCAAAGTCGTTTGATGCACCTGTAGACATTTGCCCCATAAAGATTTCTTCAGCAATACGACCACCAAACAAGATTGAAATTTCATTCAACATTTTGTCACGATAGTTGCTGATCTGATCTTGTTCAGGTAGCTGCCAAGTCACACCCAATGCCCAACCACGTGGCATGATCGTTACTTTATGCACAGGGTCTGTACCCGGAAGCACTTCTGCAACAATCGCATGTCCAGACTCATGGTAAGCCGTATTACGACGCTCTTCTTCACGAATAACCATCGACTTACGCTCAGGCCCCATGTAAATTTTATCTTTCGCATCTTCAAAGTCATGCATATCGACAGTGTTCTTATTACGACGTGCAGCAAACAATGCCGCTTCGTTTACAAGATTTGCCAACTGCGCACCCGAGAAGCCAGGTGTACCACGTGCAAGCACTTTTACATCCACACCCGTTACCGAAGGTAACTTTTTAAGATGCACATTTAAAATTTGCTCACGGCCCTTAATATCAGGTAAACCCACCATCACTTGACGGTCAAAACGACCTGGACGAAGTAATGCTTTATCGAGTACATCTGCACGGTTTGTTGCAGCAATAACGATAATACCTTCATTACCCTCAAAACCATCCATCTCTACAAGCATTTGGTTTAGGGTTTGCTCACGCTCATCGTGACCACCACCTGTACCTGAACCACGGTGACGACCGACTGCATCAATCTCATCGATAAAAATGATACATGGCGCATGACGTTTCGCTTGCTCAAACATATCACGAACACGGGACGCACCCACACCCACAAACATTTCAACAAAGTCAGAACCAGAAATACTAAAGAACGGAACTTTCGCTTCGCCTGCAATGGCTTTAGCAAGCAACGTTTTACCCGTACCAGGAGGACCAACCATCAAGACACCACGAGGAATCGTTGCACCTAAACGTTTAAAGCGAGAAGGATCTTTCAAGAAATCGACAATTTCAACAACTTCTTGTTTCGCTTCGTCAGCACCAGCAACATCAGCAAAGGTAATTTTGATTTGATCATCAGAAAGCAATTTTGCTTTTGATTTACCAAAGCTCATTGGCCCATTTTTACCGCCTGCACCACCGCCCATGTTACGCATAAAGAACATGAACAATAAAATAATTAAAAGTACAGGGAAACTTGCAATTAATAATTGCATCAACACGCTTTGACGTTGAGGTGCTGTACCCTCAATAACCACATTATTTTTTTGTAGACTTGGCATAAGCTGAGGGTCTTCTACCGCAGGGCGAACACTTTCAAACTTAGTACCATTGGTTTTTTCACCGCTGATTTGCAGACCGTCAATTGTTACTTGCTTAACTTGACCCGCATTTACCTCTGCTACAAATTGTGAATAATTCATAGCATCAGGTTTGTTACGGTCGCTAATGTTGCTGAAAATTAATATCAGCACACCAAGAATAACAAGCCACAGTACGGCATTTTTGAAGAGATCGCTCAAAGCTTTATTCCCATATCAATCTAATTTGATCTTTCAGAAGCGAAAGATCCTTAACAAAAAGCGAGTAATGAATTTCGCAATAAAGTATAAAAAGGTACAAAATGCACAATTTTTAGCTACTTGGCAAGTAAACTTTATGGAGAAATCTTCTTACGGCCTTGTCCAATTAAAAAAACTTCTTTAGAACGTGCGCGTGAAGCTGCAGGTTTTGCTGTCTTCAACACAGTAAAACTATCGACAACCTGTTTTCGGAACTCATCAAAACCTGTGCCCTGAAAGACTTTAACGACAAACTGACCTTTTGGTGATAACACTTTATTTGCAAAATCGAGTGCTAGCTCACAAAGGTAGATCTGACGTGGTTGATCAACAGCCTTATTACCTGATGTATTGGGGGCCATATCTGAAATTACAACGTCTACAACCCGTCCATCTAAAATATTTAACAATTTTTCGAAGACTTCTTCTTCACGAAAATCACCTTGAAGGAAAGTTACATCGGGTAATGCATCCATCTCTAAAATATCAGAAGCAACCACTAAACCTTTATCACCGACCAATTTACCAGCAATTTGCGACCAACTTCCAGGTGCAGCACCCAAATCCACAACGGTCATTCCAGGCTTAATGATTTTATATTTTTCCTGCATTTCTAACAGTTTATAAGCTGCCCGAGCACGGTAACCTTCCTTTTGTGCTTTCTTTACAAAGTGGTCATCGAGGTGTTCTCTCATCCACACACGACTACTTTTGGATAACTTCTGGTTGGTAATGCGTGTAGCCATATCTCTCTAAAATATAATTGATGTCAACGCTTGATTGTACGTGAAAAATATACGCATTGCAGTATGCATATGTATATAAATGCATCCTAATCTATACGTTTTTCCAAATCATCTTAATCGATTATTTATACAGAATTTACAGCGCAGTGATATGGCTTTTGTTATACTAAGTCGTTTTTAAAATTAGGTTATCTTTAATATGGCGGCTCTATCTATACAAGAACGCAAACGTTTACGTCAAATTGGTCATGCGCTTAATCCTGTTGTAATGACAGGTGGACAAGGCTTGACTGAAAATGTCGTTGAAGAAATTAACCGTGCTCTTGCAGATCACGAACTGATTAAAGTTAAAATTTCAGCTGAAGATCGTGAAGCACGTACAGCAATGATTGCTGAGATTGCCAACAAAACAACGGCTGAAGTTGTGCAAACTATTGGTAAAATTGCATTGCTTTATAAAAAAGCAGCAAAACAAAATGCGAAATTGTCTAATCTTGTTCGTCACGCAAATCTTTCTAACTAATTGCTGAGTTGACGATCGATTATGGCAAGTTATGAACTCAATGCATTTGACCGCCGCTTTCAAAGCATTTCCTTAGTCGGTGCAATTGAGCAGGCAACCCCATTTACATTAAATGTCGGTTTTTGGTTACGCGATCCAAATCAATTTATGATTTATCCTGAAATGGTTGCGTCCAACCCTCGACAAGATTTTTTATGGGAACAAACCTGCTATGAAATCTTTATTGGTATTCAGGGCGATGACGCTTATCGGGAAGTTAATCTCTCCCCTTCCCAAGCATGGCAGGCTTATCAGTTTGAAGAGTATCGCTACCCTGAAGACATGCCGCCTAAACCTGCCTACGACATTGAGCTGAATCAACTAAAAAGAACACATTACGGTTTAAATGTCAGCGTAGATTTAACTGAGTTTATGCTGACACATAAGTTAAAATGGACTGATGTGTATATTGGTTTGTCTGCTGTGTTAAAAACCACACAAGGTGATCAATTTTATGCGATGCAGCATAGTGGTCAACAAGCCGATTTTCATAACAAGCGTGATTGGTTACATACCTTCTAATATACAATTTGTTTTGTGCATACTTAGAAATAAAAAAGTGAGGTCATTGACCCCACTTTTTTATTTTGTATTCGTCAATCATTATTTTGCAGTTACTTTATTCCAAACATCTAAGGTATTGGCTTTAGAACGCTTTAATGTTTCAACTAAATTTTCTTTATGTTTTAAAGAAATTTGTACAACATCTTCACGAATTTCTTGAGTCACTTCAGTCAATTCTTTGACCAACACACCACATTCTGCTTTCAAAAATTGAGCGAACTCAAACAAATCACTTTTTGATGTTGAAAATTGCTTTTTGATGATCTCTAAACGCTGTGATGCATCTCGTTTAATCTCTTGCACTGGCTCTTGAATCACTTCCTGAACCACATTTTGCACTTGTTCATTTAGTTGTTCTGCTTCAACTTTTAAATTCGCTTGAGTTTCGGTCACAACACCCACTACTTTTTGTTGTGTTTCTTTACCAAGTTTTTCTAAATTTTCCGCAGTTTCAAGCACAACTTCTTTGATTGCAGCAACGTCTTTTGTTACTTTTTCAGCCACGACTTCTTTTGCTTCGACAACAGCCTGACCGACCTTTTCTTTTGAGATGCTCATATTATTTCCCCTGTGATATGAGCCTTTAGCATATCCCGATTAGATAAATTTTAGATTTTGATTTGTCTAACAATTCTTAAATTCTTACATTTTATACACTTAGTTATAGAAAACAGTTAAAGATAAATAGCAAGGGTTTTATCTCGTATTTTCAATAGAAATACAATGGACTTATTAAGGTTTACTGCGTATAATGCCGTGTTAAGTTACAAGCGAGCAGACATGAGGAGGGTAGGATTTAATGAACCTTCCTTTTTTTTCGTCTACTCGCTTTTTTACAGCCCTATTTTTGTGGTTTTAGTTCAGGAGCTTTGGTTTGAGCACCCCAGCAATTTTAGCCCTAGCTGACGGTACCGTTTTTAAAGGTACATCGATCGGCGCTACGGGAAGTACGACTGGTGAAGTCGTTTTTAATACTGCCATGACTGGTTATCAAGAAATCTTGACTGATCCGAGTTATGCACAGCAACTTGTAACTTTAACTTATCCTCATATTGGTAATACTGGTTGTAATGACGAAGACGTTGAGTCTGGTCGCATTCATAAAGTATGGGCGAATGGTTTAATCATTCGTGACCTCCCCCTCCTTCATAGTAATTTCCGTGCCACGCAATCTTTAGGCGAATATTTACAACAACATAATGTCGTTGCGATTGCTGATATTGATACACGTAAATTAACGCGTATTTTACGTGATAAAGGTGCTCAAAATGGTTGCATCTTGGCAGGTGAAAATATCACTGAAGAAGAAGCAATTGCAAAAGCACGTGCATTCGGTGGCTTAAATGGTTTAGACCTTGCTAAAGAATGTTGTGATCCTGACGGTTTTGAATGGACTGAAGGCTCTTGGACTTTAGGTCAAGGTTTCTCCCAACCTGAAGTGAAGTTCCATGTTGTTGCATACGATTATGGTGTCAAAACCAACATCTTACGTATGCTTGCAGACCGCGGTTGTAAGTTGACTGTTGTACCTGCACAAACCCCTGCTGCTGATGTATTGGCACTCAATCCAGATGGCGTGTTCTTGTCTAATGGCCCTGGCGATCCAGCAGCATGTGACTATGCAATTGAAGCGGTGAAAACAATCGTTGAAGATGCTCGCAATGTACCTGTATTTGGTATTTGCTTGGGTCACCAAATTCTTGCCCTAGCATCTGGTGCTAAAACTGTGAAAATGCCTCACGGTCACCACGGTGCAAACCATCCTGTACAGAATATTGAAACTGGTACAGTGATGATTACTTCTCAAAACCATGGCTTCGCAGTGGATGCAGAAACATTACCTGCAAACTTGAAAGCTACGCACAAATCATTGTTCGATCAAACTCTTCAAGGGATTCATCGTACAGACAAACCTGCGTTCAGCTTCCAAGGTCACCCTGAAGCAAGCCCTGGTCCACATGACTGCGCACCGTTGTTCGATCATTTCATCGAACTTATCGAAGCATCTAAGAAGTAATTAAGGAAGCGATCATGGCTAAACGTACAGATATTAAAAGCATCTTAATTATTGGTGCAGGTCCGATTGTCATCGGTCAGGCATGTGAGTTCGATTACTCAGGTGCTCAAGCATGTAAAGCCCTTCGTGAAGAAGGCTATCGTGTTATTTTGGTGAACTCTAACCCAGCAACCATTATGACCGACCCTACAATGGCTGATGCAACGTATATCGAACCGATTACGTGGCAGACTGTTGCAGCCATCATTGAGAAAGAACGCCCTGATGCTGTTCTTCCAACAATGGGCGGTCAAACAGCATTGAACTGTGCGCTTGCACTTGATGCAAATGGCATTTTAGAAAAATTCAATGTTGAATTGATCGGTGCGAGCAAAGAAGCGATTGAAAAAGCTGAAGATCGCAAACTGTTCGATATCGCAATGCGTAAAATTGGTCTTGAATGTCCAAAAGCTGATATTGCAGAATCAATGGAAGAAGCTTTAGAAATTCAAGCACGTTTCGGCTTCCCTGTGATTATCCGTCCATCATTCACCATGGGTGGTTCAGGTGGCGGTATTGCTTACAATAAAGAAGAATTCATTGAAATCTGTGAACGTGGATTCGATCTTTCTCCGACTAAACAGTTATTGATTGATGAATCTTTAATTGGTTGGAAAGAGTACGAAATGGAAGTTGTTCGTGACAAAAACGACAACTGCATCATTGTATGTACCATTGAAAACTTTGACCCAATGGGCGTGCATACAGGTGATTCAATCACTGTTGCTCCTGCACAAACATTGACAGATAAAGAATTCCAATTACTTCGTAATGCATCTTTAGCAGTACTTCGTGAAATTGGTGTAGAAACAGGCGGTTCAAACGTACAGTTCGGTATTTGTCCAAATACAGGTCGTATGGTTGTGATCGAGATGAACCCACGTGTATCACGTTCATCTGCACTTGCATCTAAAGCAACGGGTTTCCCAATTGCGAAAATTGCTGCGAAATTGGCTGTTGGTTATACCCTTGATGAATTGAAAAATGACATCACTGGCGGTACAACACCTGCGTCATTCGAACCTGCAATTGACTATGTTGTAACGAAAATTCCTCGTTTTAACTTCGAGAAATTCCCGCAAGCTGACGCAACTTTGACGACTCAGATGAAATCTGTCGGTGAAGTAATGGCGATTGGTCGTAACTTCCAAGAATCTGTACAAAAAGCACTTCGTGGTCTTGAAGTCGGTGTATCTGGTTTTGACGAAAAGATCGCTGTGGGTACTGAAGGAGCACGCGAAAAAATTCTTCAAGAACTCCGTGTTCCGGGTGCTGAGCGTATTTGGTACGTTGCAGATGCATTCCGTCACGGTTTCACTCTAGATGAAGTGTTTACTGCAACAAACATTGACCGTTGGTTCTTGATTCAAATCGAAGACATCATTAAATCTGAAGAACAAATCAAAACTCTAGGTTTTGGTGATTTGAATGCGGACAACATCCGTTCGTTCAAACGTAAAGGTTTGTCTGATCTTCGTATTGCAGACTTGATGGGTATTTCACAAAAACAATTCCGTAAACATCGTTGGAACTTGGGTGTTACCCCTGTTTACAAACGTGTTGATACGTGTGCTGCTGAATTCGAATCTGACACAGCGTATATGTATTCAACTTACGATGATGAATGTGAAGCAAATCCATCGACTAAAGACAAGATCATGGTGATCGGTGGCGGTCCTAACCGTATTGGTCAAGGTATCGAGTTCGATTACTGTTGTGTACACGCGGCACTTGCAATGCGTGAAGACGGCTACGAAACAATCATGGTGAACTGTAACCCTGAAACTGTTTCTACCGATTATGACACTTCTGATCGTTTGTACTTCGAACCGATTACACTTGAAGATGTATTGGAAATTGTACGCATCGAGAAGCCTAAAGGCATTATCGTGCAGTACGGCGGTCAAACACCTTTAAAATTGGCTCGTGCTTTAGAAGAAGCTGGTGCTCCAATTATCGGTACATCACCTGATGCAATTGACCGCGCAGAAGACCGTGAACGTTTCCAACAAATGATTCAACGTCTGCAACTTCGTCAACCAAACAACAGCATTGTTAAATCTGCTGAAGAAGGTATGGCTGAAGCAGCGAAAGTTGGCTATCCACTTGTGGTACGTCCATCATACGTTCTTGGTGGTCGTGCGATGGAAATCGTATACAACGATGATGAACTTAAACGCTACTTACGTGATGCGGTTCAAGCATCAAATGAAGCACCTGTTCTTCTTGACCGTTTCTTAGATGATGCAATTGAAGTTGACGTAGACTGCGTATCTGACGGTAAAGACGTTGTGATCGGCGGCATCATGCAGCATATCGAACAAGCAGGCATTCACTCAGGTGACTCAGCATGTTCTATTCCTCCGTACTCTTTATCTCAAGAAGTACAGGATGATATGCGTCGTCAAACCATTGCTATGGCGAAAGAGCTTGGCGTAATTGGTTTGATGAACGTACAGTTTGCTGTAAAAGGCACTGACGTTTACATCTTAGAAGTGAATCCACGTGCATCACGTACTGTGCCGTTCGTTTCTAAATGTATCGGTGAATCATTAGCGAAAGTTGCTGCGCGTTGTATGGCGGGTCAATCTTTAGAATCTCAAGGATTCACGAAAGAAATTATCCCGACATATTTCTCAGTAAAAGAAGCAGTATTCCCTTTCAATAAGTTCCCTGGTGTTGACCCAATTCTTGGCCCTGAGATGAAATCTACAGGCGAAGTGATGGGTGTGGGTAAAACTTTTGGTGAAGCATTCTACAAAGCTGTTTTAGGTGCAAACGAGCGTTTACCAGGTCTTCCAACAGAAGGTGAAGTAAAACACGCATTTATTTCTGTTCGTGATTCAGATAAGCCTCGTGCTGTAGGTATTGCGAAACAACTTGCAGGTTTTGGCTTTAAAATTCTTGCGACTGGTGGTACTTTTGATATTATCCAAGAAGCTGGTATTGAATGTGAACGTGTAAATAAAGTCACTGAAGGTCGTCCAAACATCGTGGACCGCTTGAAAAATGGCGAAATTCACCTCATTATCAATACAACTGAAGGCAAACAAGCGCAACAGGATTCATTCTCAATCCGCCGTTCTGCACTTCAAGGCAAGGTTTACCATACAACGACTTTGAATGGTGCCGATGCAGTTTGCCAAGCTTTAGCGATTAAATTACCAATGGATGTTTATCGTTTGCAAGATTTACAAACTGTAGGTTAATTCGTTTACCGAGAAGTCCCGCTACCTCTCGGTGGCGGGCTTTTTTTCATTTATAAACCTGTATTTTTAAAATACCAAAACTTGAGGGACAACTATGAAACGTTATCCTATGACTCCTGAAGGCAAAATTGCCCTAGAGAAAGAATTACAGCAACTTAAAAGTGTTGATCGTCCACGTATTATTGCTGCCATTGCAGAAGCACGTGAACATGGGGATTTGAAAGAAAATGCTGAATACCATGCTGCTCGTGAGCAACAAGGTTTCTGTGAAGGTCGCATCCAAGACATTGAAGGCAAACTCGGTGCAGTTCAAGAAATTGATGTGAAAACACTTGAGCAAAATGGCCGTGTGGTTTTTGGTGTGACTGTGACGATCGAAAACTTAGACACCGAAGAACAAAAGACTTATAAGATTGTTGGTGATGATGAGGCAGATTTTAAAATCAATAAAATCTCAGTGAATTCACCCATTGCTCGTGGTCTTTTAAGCAAAAGTGAAGGCGATGAAGCAAAAATTCAAACACCAAATGGTGAAGTTGAATACGAAATTGTGAAAGTTGAATATCTTTAATATTTAAGCATAAAAATTCCAATTTCAGCCCCTCTTTTGAGGGGTTTTGTTTTTATATATGACCATAAAATGCATTTTTTTATATCATATCAGTCATTGTTAAATTTCTACATTGCATTAAAGTCTTCACCAATAACAACAATCTAGGACGAATATGAAAGCAGGACGAATCAGCCGCACAGCAGAAGCCGCAGCCGCATTACGTGCCAATCATCATCAAAATAGCTCAAATCCTGTTTTTTCAGACCCTTATGCTTTTGAAATGACCAATGCCCGTTGGCGCAAATTATTGTCTAATCCGATTTTTTGTAAATTTTTAAATTCTGCCCCACTTAATCAATCTCTAGGTAGACTCACGGCTCAGGTCGTTGGGCGCTCAATATATGCAGAAGATTGGCTATTGGAAGCATTGGATAGAAGAGAAATTTTACAATATATTTTAGTCGGCGCAGGATTGGATTCTTTTGTATTACGCATGGCTGAACAATATCCTGAATTAAAGATATTTGAAGTTGATCATCCTGACACACAAAAAATCAAAATTCATAAATTAAAAAAACTAGGCACAATTCCAAGTAATGTTGAATTTGTCAGTATTGATTTTGAAAAAGAAAAATTATCTGATGCCCTTCTTCGTAGTTCATATGACAGCAAAATGCCCGCCTTCTTCTCGTGGTTAGGCACCACCCACTATTTAAAACCCGAAACAACATTGGCAACTTTACAAAATATTGCCTCTATCGCACACTCAAACAGTGAAGTTGTGATGGATTATTCGATTGATTATAAGCAGTTGCAAGGGATTGAACGAATCGGTAGTTTTGCAATTGCACAATTTACACGTTTTTTAAAAGAGCCTTTAATCGGTACTTTTACATCGGAACATTTACACCAAACCGTTGAAAAAATGGGTTATGTCGTTTTGGAAGATTTATCTGGGACAGAGATTACTAAACGTT
This sequence comes from Acinetobacter sp. TY1, assembly GCF_048551395.1. Taxonomy (NCBI): domain Bacteria; kingdom Pseudomonadati; phylum Pseudomonadota; class Gammaproteobacteria; order Moraxellales; family Moraxellaceae; genus Acinetobacter; species Acinetobacter sp. TY1. The sequence continues at coordinate 8,434 of NZ_JBLYZK010000023.1, read as the reverse complement.
ATTTTCATCAACGTGCTGATCAGATTCGTCATACGCAAGCAACTCATTTAATTCATTTACAGATTGTTTAGACTTTTGAGCACAGTCATATAAAATAAGCATACTCTCCTCCTATCGCGCTTTATATGACTGATTCAATTAATTCACCAGTGAAACATTGGTGTGAATTTGAGTTTATTTCCAAAACAGTGAAAAATCCAAATATTCACATTAAAGGAAATTATTCTTATTATTCTGCTTATTGGGATCAAGGATTTGAGCGTTGTGTTGTGCGCTATCTGCATGATAAACCTGCAACCACAGAGAAACCGATTGATCAGCTTTATATTGGAAATTTTGTCTGTTTCGGTGCTGAATGTGTAATTATGATGGGCGGTAATCAGTTACATCGCCCAGACTGGATTTCTACTTTTCCTTTTGATACGCGTAGTTTTGTCCCCGCAGGCGATACAATCATTGCTGATGGCTGTTGGATTGGCAGCCGCGCCATGATCATGCAAGGTGTAACACTAGGTGAAGGTGCTGTAGTTGCTACAGGTGCAGTAGTCACACAAAATGTTCCGCCTTATGCTGTCGTTGGTGGCGTTCCTGCCAAAGTGATTAAGTATCGTTTTTCTGATGAAGATATAGAAAAACTGCTTTCTCTCAAACTTTATGAGATGGATGAAAAGCAGTTTTTGAAGATGCGGGATGTGTTGCAAACGGAGGATATAAATAATTTATTTATATATTTAAATACTCGTACCAATCTTCTAAAAAATTTAGATTAGAGCTTTTCGACTTTTCGAACCAACATACACGCCATATAATTTAACACATCATAAAAATGTATTACTCATCACAAATTGAATTAAAAATTTAAATAATCATTCTACAAATAAATTCAAGTAACTAATTTTATTTGTTATTTCTATTAATAAAATAAATAAATCCCGATAAATTTACGTGGTTTTATTCTTATCATATTCAAGTTATGATGAATGTATAAACAGTTTTAGAACAGAACTGTATAAAAATTATTTACATTCAAATTAGGAGAATATCCATGACTTATCAAACAATTCTTGTACCGATTGATGGCTCCGAAACTTCACTATCCGTTATTCCTCATGTTGTTGAATTTGCGAAAGCATTTAACAGTAAAGTGATTGTTGCAGAAGTCATGACACTTGATCCCTATATTGCTGCCGAGTACTTATCAGGTCAGCAAAGTAATATGCTGATTGAACGTGCACGTAAATTTATTGAAGATAATCTCAATACAGCCAAACAAAAATTTGTAGATGCTGGTGTGGATGTCCAGACACAGATTCTTGAAGGTGAAAGCATCCATAAAACTATTACTAAAGCCATTGATACACTCAATATTGATTTAGTGATTTTAAGCTCGAATGGTCGTTCAGGCTTTCAAAAGTTTATTTTAGGTAGTGTTGCACAAAAACTTGTAACAGAATTAACAGTGCCTGTCATGATCATCAAAAAATCAGCTTAATCAAAACGTGATCTTAAGTATTTTCATTCTATTTGGATCACGTATTATTTTTACTAAATTCTGAGGATAAATAAAAAGTATTTAAGGTAACCAAGCAAACTGCTTTAAATTTACTCGACCATTGAGTACAACAACACCCTCGCTGAGCAATAAGATCTGTTGAAGATGATCACCATGTTCAGTCAGTTGAGTTGTACTCATTTTCCCTTGTGAATTGATCACACGATGCCAAGGAATAGCTGTCCTATCCTCAATCTGTCCTAAAACTCGTCCAACCAATCGTGCATGTTTTGGCAAGCCTGCCAATTTTGCAATTTGTCCATAACTTGCAACTTTACCTTTTGGAATTTGGCTAACTACAGCTAAAATCATTTGTGCAAGTTCATTCGACATCTTTGAATCTCATCTGCATTGGCATAATATTTAGGTTAAAATTAAATTCAAGCGAATGCAATTAGAATCATTTTCTACTAACTTAATAAAACACATATAAAAAACAACAAGAGTAATTAGCATGAAACGGACATTCAAAAAACTTATTCTTTCCATTGCTTTAAGCATGGGAACTGTAGGTAGCATCAGCCTAATCAACCAAACACACGCAGCTTCTGCGACTATTGATATCCAAAGTGTTTTACAACAAGAGCGTACTTGGGCTGGTTTACAAAGTAAACGCTTAAAAGTAGCTGACATTGATTGGGCTTATAGTGAAGGTGGTCAAGTTGGTAAACCAACGCTTATGCTTGTACATGGTCTTGCTGGTAGTCGAGACAATTGGAATCGTTTAGCACGCTATTTAACGCCTTATTATCATGTCATTATTCCAGATTTACCTGGACAAGGTGACAGTAAAGTTACTTCAGACTTTGATTATTCTATTCCGAATATGACTGAAAAACTGCGCCGTTTTGCAGAAGCCGCTAAAATTGAAAATGGCTTACATGTTGCAGGTCATTCAATGGGCGGCTCAATTGCTCTTCTGTATGCCGCACAATACCCAGTTGATAGTAAGTCTTTGTTTTTAATCGATAGTGCTGGTGTTTTTAAATCAGCAAATACACCTTATTTAAAAGACCCAACGTCTTTACGTAATATGATTGTTTCAAAGCCAGGCGATTTAGATCGTTTACTTAAAATTGCCACCAATATACCTCCATTTATTCCTAAAGAATTGAAAGACTCTCAGGAAAAATTAATGATTTCTCAATCTGCCAATACCAGTAAATTGGTTGAACAATTAATTTTGATGTCAAAAGTCTATACGCCGGATACCTTTGCTTTAGCTGCACGTAGTATTGATCAACCTGTACTAATTGCATGGGGTGAAAAGGATCAAATTATTAACGTTGAAGCTGCTACAGAACTAAAAGGCTTACTCAAAAATGCAAAAGACCCAATTATCTTAAAAGGTGTAGGTCATATGCCATTATTGGAACAAGAACAATTGTTGGTTAAACCGTATTTAGATTTTTTGAGTACGGTTAAATAATATTATGAAAAATCCCGTTGATTTTTAGCCAACGGGATTTTGCTGGATTCTATCCATATGATAATAAAAGCTAGTAACTTGTAACGTTGCATTTTCCAAATAGACAATAAAATATGATCATTTTTTATCTTTTAGTAACGGTAATAATTTTTGAAACGTAAGTTTAAAATTTAATTCATCACGAATATTACCGCATATCACAGCCCATGATCTGCTCATAAGGACTTTTCATCTTTCAAATTAAGAGGAAGAAAATTATTCAAGAATGGTAATTTTGCATTAACAGCTAACCATTCATAGTATTTCACTTGAGCACAAGCCACCGGATAAGCCATAAAACCAATACCAGGGCCAGAATTCACTTCATAGATCATAACTTCACCATCTTGTGAAATCCCTAAATCTAAACCAAGCGAATCAAGACGCCATGCATAAAGTTTTTGAAATTGGTTAGTAAATACTTTGAATAAGTTTTTTAATTCTTCATTAATTTCCTTAAAACATTTAGGATAAAACTGCTCTAAAAAAAGTTGTTCTCTTGTCGTAATTAATGCACCTTGCATACCATTTGTAATATCTGATGCTTTGCTTAAATTAACATACGGAAATATTTTAATTAACTGCCATTGCCCATTTTGACCACGAGTTATATGCATTCTAAAGACTGTCCCATGTCCTAAATTTGTTTCACTTAAAAAATATGGACTAAAATTAAAACTTTTACCTTTTTTCAAGATATCATTAAAAAAACTCTCAATACCTTCATTTTTAATATTTTTTTCTTCAGACAAATGTTTAACTAAATACCCTTGTTCTTGTAATTCAATAGTATATATTCCTTTGCCCTGATTACTTGCTCCTGGCTTAGCAATAATTTTTTTATGTAATGTAATAAATTCAATAAAATGTTCTAATGTTGTGATATTAATTACTTGTAGTAAATATTTTTTAAAATTATCTACTCGTTTCATTCTGTCATAAACTTGCTGCTTTGTTCCTATACGGTGATTTGTAAATGGTATTATTTCAGAAAGTTTATTATATACAGATACATCTTCTTTTTTTACAGCAAGCCTATTTTGAATAACTACAGGAAAGTCAAAAAAACCTTTGATTATTTCATTTTTTTCTAAAGTAATACCTTTTATTTTTTTATTTTCAAAGTCAACATCAGCGGCCGTAAAAATATAAGCTTCATGTCCATGTTCATGTGCAACATTAATAAATATACGTTCAACTTCTGTTACAGCTCTATTCGGCTTTAAAATACCAAAAATCATTTTTATTTCCTTAATTAATTTTATTTTAAATATCAAAATAATTAATATACGCCACATAACCCGACAAGTTATGCTCTTGATCATCTATACGTGTACGTAAACGATCATGCCGAACATAAAAGCCATGTAATATATTTTTAGGTTTTTGCATATACATTGCAACTTCTGGATAGAAGAAACCATTTCTCTGAAATTCAACGCGTAATTGAATTAACTCTTTTAATTCTTCAAATTTTGCTGACTTCAATAACTCAGTAAAACCCTGCTCTTCCATACGTACTAGCATTTTATAAGCAGACATCATCATTTCTAAGAGTGTCGCATATACAGTTTGACGATTACGTATAAAATCCATATGTTTTAAATAATTGTTTAAACCAAATTGAAAATATTTTTCTTCAGGACATATTTTTGTCAGCTCATTGGTACAATAACTTAACCAATGATCATGATATTTATCATAATTTTTCAAAATAAAATGTTCAAACATCAATTTAACCGTATCCAATAAAACTGTATTCTTATTGATTTGATACAATCGTAACAATGCTAATGCTGCTTCACCATCGTAATACACGATTCGAAATTTATCTTTTATTTCTAATGATGGATAATTCAAAATATGAGTCGTTTCACCTTGCTCATCAATCATCGTCTGAATACCTTTTGCAAGTGATTCAGCATATTTTTGATAACGATTATCTTGTGTAATTTCTTGATATTTTGTCAGCATTAAAATAGCGGCAGCATTAGAACCCAACTTAATCTCAGGTTCATCATCTAACCCATCGATCATGTATGCTGTACCCAATTGTGGCTCTTTATAAAAATGCGTTAAAGCATAATCTATCGATTGATGAATTTTAAACCAGTATTGTTCTTGCTTATTTATCTCAAATGTCTCAATAAGTGCATATAAAGAAGTACAATGGCGTACTGTATTATAACTTTTAATTTCACGGTTATATGCAGGAAAGTACCCATAAATAAAGCGACCATTATCCTTAATTTGATCATGTAGAAATGCTGCATTTTTTCCAATCATTTGGATAATATGATCTTTATTATTATTTTCATCAATACAACGTACACCATTTTGGCAACCACCTGTTTGAAGCTCAATAAACTGCTGCTTTTCGTAAATAGCAGATTGAGTATCAAATAAGTAAACTTTTTTTATTTTTTTAAAATCAAATTTTTCAGTTAATTTTCCATATTTTTTATCTAGAGTCGCTTTTAAATTTTTTTCGTCAATAAAATTAGGCTCATTATAAACAACTCCACGAATTACGGATCTTCCATATATTTCTTGTTCAAGTAAGCAAATTCCAAACTGCGCATCAAAGCTAATCCCTTTACGAAAATGATTATTATGTACTTGAGTTTCAATTTCTGTAACAACATCCCCCCATTCCTTTTCTTTTATATTTTGAACAAGATCAAGTTTAATGTATTCAATACTCGCATTACTTTTTGAAAATGATTTATCAATATAAACCATTGCTCTTTTTATTACTTTGTTTAAATCCACATCAGTTGTTGACCAAACCTTGCAACGAGTTTCAGCATTGCCGAGTGAAATAAATAATGTTTTAAACGTATTATTGTTTGTGAATCTCTGTTCAATCCACTCAACTAATTTTCTTTTAAATTCAATTTGTTCTAAATATTTCAGTGTCATTGTTTTCGCCATTTCACATGGTTTTATTAAATAATGTTAAATATATCACATTTTTTCATTTATATATTTTTTCACATATAAAAATGATTTAACAAATCATATTCTCTTATATGTTTTTCATCATAAAAAACAATTTCTTATCGTTTAAAACTTTTTTAATGTTGCCTTCATCATTTCTGATATTAAAAAATTCGCAAAATTATACGTCTTACCTTTAAAACCTACGCCAGTACACTCATCCAATTTGCTCATTCGGCTTAACACAAGAATATCCTTACATCTTTAATTTTTATCGCTTTTCTTATTTCACATATATTTATGCAAATTCAATATATCCTTTGTTATTATTGAAAAATACTTTATTTTTGATGTTAATTCACTATAATTATTTTTCAAAGATGAACAATAAAAATCTAAAAAATTATGGGGATAAAGGGATGTCACAACAAATCACAAATCATGAAATTTTAACGTGTTTTAAAAATAAACTTATTCCACTTTCTAATAATTTAACAGAAATGCTCAACGAACACTTCAGTCATCAAACTGAAAGGCGCGGATGTGGTTTCACACAAGCAACTCGTGTGATTGCTGAATTTATCAATCAGGAACGTGAAGAAACTGATTTTAAAGATTTTCGTATGTTTCAAGATTATGATACTCGTGCACTAAGAACGATAACATCCTCAGCAAAATCATATGACTTAGAATTAAATGGTTGGCGCAATCTACATTTACAAGCCAATGTGATCAATTTTCTAAATACATATCCGAAGCAAGATTTTTTCACTGACGCTCTGCAAAAAGAGTTTAAGTTTCAACAAGATTTGAATAATATTCATCAATGTGTTGAGTTTGAAGAAAGCAAATTACTGTGTAACTTTTTAGAAGATATTATTTTAAGAAAAACACAAAAAGAAACTGGTTTACTTGAACTTAAGAATTTAAATGAAAAACCCAAAGTTGGTTCCTGCCCAATGGCGGAAAATTTTTTCTTAAAAATTGCACATGGTCGTCTATTACGTCAAGGGTTAATCAATATTTTTACTGATGATAATAATCGACCTATTTTGATGGAAAAACTCAAAATGGGTGATGATCATTCATGTATTAACCTCGTTCCTGTCATGATGAATGGGATTCGAATTCCATCTGGTAGCCTTTTTTCAGTACAATACAATGAGGAATTACTTCACAAAAATACAAATAAACATTATAAAGGTTATATTATACCCATTTCTGAAGTCGATGGTTTTTGGTTCTTAAGATTAACTACTCTGTCTATTTCTCCAGAAAATCGTGCAAGAGCATTCAATGCACATTTTAAACAGCAAGTTGATAATGGGCTTTTTAGCCCAGGTACAACTCTGCTAAAACAGTTAACGAAAATTGCTGAAGAACAAATTTAATGTAGGTGCCCTTTTATGCTGAAAGCATGTTATTCCTCACGATATTATGCGATTACGCACACAAATAGTATGGAAAAGCTCACTGCTGTTGCCGAAGTACTTGAACAAGATCAACTAGCTGATTTGGTCGACCCTGAAAGTATTGATCCACGTATTTTATACTCAATCCATGATCCAGCTTATGTTCGCGCATTTTTAACAGGAAAACGTCCTCTTGCGACTATGCAAGGTTTTAAAAATTGGTCACCACAATTTCGGGAAGCCATTTTATCCATTCAAGCAGGTCAATTATTGGCAACGAGTTTGGCACTCAAAAATGGTATTTCAGCGAATATCGCTCAAGGATTTCATCATGCCGTCTATGCCCATGGCAATGCCTATTGTACGTTTAATGGTTTAGCTTTAATCGCCAAACAATTCCCGCATAAAAAAATCTTTATTCTCGATTGCGATCAACATGGCGGTAATGGTACAGCCGAATATTCACTGACCATGAAAAACCTCTATAATTTTAGTATTTATGGTTTAGCTTTTGGTTGTACGACCAATGAACGTAGCACAACCCGTCCGATTCACAATCAAAAAGGCAATTTCGATCAATACTCAGAAGCGATTGTGGAAGGTTTTGAACATGCCATTGATTGGCAAGCTGATCTCATTATTTACCAAGCAGGAATGGATTGTCATCAAAATGACCGTTGTGGCTCTAAATGGTTTACAACTGAAATGCTCTATGAACGAGATTTAATGGTGTTTAAACTTGCGAAAAAATACAATATTCCCATTATGTTTGTGCTTGCTGGTGGTTATCAAAAATTGGAAACGCTCGTACCTTTACACGTCAACACTTTCAAAGCTGCTAACGAAGTTTATTTCAATACATTATCTTAAATGAAATATAATTATAATTATTTATAAAAAAGCCAAATTAAAATCTGGTTACAATTTGGCTTTTTTATCTTTCAAGGATTTTAATTCTTAGAAATTATTTGGATTTTCCAAACGCTTCACTTCTTGCGCTTTACTTGGATGATGTACGGTTGCCACACCATCATCAGTTTTTTGATCAACAATGGCTTCTGG
>NZ_JBLYZK010000022.1:0-51558 GCF_048551395.1 Acinetobacter sp. TY1 | reverse complement strand
GGTGGGCGCTGACGGGATCGAACCGCCGACATTCTGCTTGTAAGGCAGACGCTCTACCAACTGAGCTAAGCGCCCTTTACGACTTCATCGCTTGTGTGGTGCATTATAGAGAAACTTCACAGCCTGTCAAACGCTTTTCATGAAGAAATTGCGTTTTCACGCTCGAGTGATTAAAAAATAGATTATTTTCATTAAAAATGGTGTTTTTTGTATGTTTTTTATCTATTTAAAGATAAGGAATTAATCGATCCATATTTCAATTTTCAATTTTATGCTCAGACAAATATACTAAATCCCCTTCTTTCACCCACTCAAACAGTTCTTCAAGCGGTGTTGTATGCATGCGAATACAACCATGTGAGCGTGGAATACCCATCGGTTCACTCTCAGGTGTACCATGAATGTAAATATATCGGTTAAATGTATCGCAACCTTCTCCCTTGTTAAATCCTTCTTCCAAACCACTGAGCCATAAAATACGAGTCAAAATCCAATCTCGTTCGGGATTCGCGGCACCAAACTCAACAGAATAAATTTCCCCTGTCATTTGACGCGCTTTAAATACAGCATTGGATGGCGCATCTGCACCAATTTTTTGTTCTATACGATGCCAACCTCTAGGCGTTTTACCAGTATTTTCAATTTCACCAATTCCATTAAGTCCCGTTGATACGGTGTAAAACTTATTATGTTTCGGTAATGAAAGCGTTTGCGAGGCTAAATCGATAATAATGTCGGCTTGCTCTATGGAATACATATTTTCTCTCTTTATTGTGTTTATCTCGTTTACCTGACTATTTTCATAACTTAATTTGGCAAATGTTCTTTATTTGGATTCAGTCGTTGCTTCTGGTTCAGGACGCATCCAAAGCCAAATAGCCACACTGAGCATGATAAGATCCGTAAATACTTTTACAGCAATCGGTGCATTGGTAAGTAACATCATGATGCCACTAATCAACATCATGATACTTGCAATCCACTTCGCTTTACGAGGGACTGTACCATTTGCACGCCATGCACGTAAGGTTGCACCGTACTTGGGATGGTTCATTAACCATGTATCCACCTGAGGCCATCCTTTAGATGCTGCCCAAGCTGCTAAGATCAAGAAAACCGTTGTCGGCATACCCGGCAATAACGCACCTATAAATCCGAGTATTATAAATAGAATGACTAGACTTCGCCAAAACACGATTCTCATACAGCAACCCATTTAAAACAATGCTGCAAGTATATATGCTTCAAGCGTGCTTCTGCTGTAGATTTTATATTTCTAAAAACGATTGATGGATACTTTATGACAATGCTTTTTGAACCATGGAAACAGTTTCAACATTCTGCTGTTCGACAATTAGCATTTAGCATTGCAAGCCCTAATATTTTATCCAATATCCCACCAGAGTTATCACTACAGCATGTTTTTGATTTACATCCAAATGGGTTTTGGCAACAACAATATGAAAATTACCATCCTCGTTTGCTTGAACTTGATCAAAACCCTCAACCCTTAATTGACTTTCTTGCACAGCTAAAGAGTACGCGCTTAGGCTTACGTTTTGAATATTTAATGTGGTTTTGGCTACAGGATGATATGTACCATCATTTCAAACTCATTGGACATAGCATCCAAATTATTCAAAAGAAACAAACCTTAGGTGAACTCGATTTTTTATTATTCAACACACAAACACAACAAGTTGAACACTGGGAGGTGGCTTTAAAATACTATCTCGCCGAAGCCAATTTAAGCCTACCCCACTGGTACGGTTTGAATCGAACCGACACCCTACAGCGTAAACTTAATCATTTCACACAAAAGCAATTTCAGTTTGAAACTGTTCAAGATCACTCTATTCAAAAGCGTTTTGCTGTTTTAAAAGGACAGCTTTATCTACCAACCATCCCCAAAAATATTTTAGACAATGATTATCTGGCTTTAAATATACCAACGTGGGTCAACCAAGCACGTAATATTGGTTATTGGGGGCATCATATTCCTCAGCCAAATTACTATCGATTACAACGACAAGAATGGATTTGTCATGATGCAACACTTTCATCACCTCCTGCATATTGGTGGAGCAATGGCCTATACAAAAGTACAGAAAAAGAACAGTTTTATATGTTTCGTCAAGCATCTTTTATTTGTTTGAATGTTGAACAATTGTAGTTTATTGAATTTTGGCATACACAACTAAGTAATTGAAGCGTAAAACAGTAATGGCAAGTCTTGTTAATTTTGCACGCTACAAGAAATTTAAAATAATTTAATCTGGAGATTAACGATGAAAAAAATTTTAGTTGCTTCAATGCTTTTTGTTTTCGTTTTAACAGGTTGTAATACCGTTAAAGGTGTCGGTAAAGATGTCTCTAAAGCGGGTGATGCCGTTTCGAATTCTGCCGATAAAGTTGAAAAGAAATTGTAATTTTCAACAAACCCATAAGAAACCCTGTATTTATGCAGGGCTTTTTATGTGATTTATATTTGCTAATCACTCAATATTCATAACTGCTCTTTTAAAAATATCTATTAGCCTTATTCATCACTCATTTCACACGCACATAATTCATAAATTTTTTTATTACCACATAAAATATCGTATTTTATTTTATTTCAGAATTATCTTGCTCTATGATAAGCATCAATTTGATTAATCGATGCTTGTGTATGAATCGCTCTGAAACGCTGGAACTCAGTTTACAACTCCTTCGCCAACCTTCAGTCACGCCTGTAGATCATACCTGCCAAACCATTATGGCAGACCGCTTGAGCGCCATTGGTTTCAATATCGAAAATATGCGTTTTGAAGATGTAGATAACTTATGGGCACGCCGTGGTACAACTGAACCCGTATTCTGTTTCGCAGGTCATACAGACGTTGTACCAACAGGTCACCTTGACTCATGGGAATCAGACCCGTTCTTACCTGAAATCCGTGATGGTAAATTGTATGGTCGTGGTAGTGCCGATATGAAAACAGCTTTGGCAGCCATGGTGGTTGCTTCTGAGCGTTTCGTTAAAAACCATCCTGACCACAAAGGTTCCATTGCCTTTCTCATTACTTCTGATGAAGAAGGTCCATCAATTAACGGCACAGTCAAAGTCGTAGAGACCCTTGAAGCACGTAAGGAAAAAATGACTTGGTGCTTAGTAGGTGAACCATCTAGCACTGATACTTTAGGTGACATTGTTAAAAATGGTCGCCGTGGCTCACTCAATGCCAAACTGACTGTAAAAGGCAAACAAGGTCATGTGGCATATCCTCACCTTGCCATCAATCCAATTCACACCGTATCTAAAGCGCTGTCTGAGCTATGTGAAACAGTTTGGGATAATGGCAACGAATACTTCCCTGCAACATCATTCCAAATTTCAAATATTCAATCAGGTACAGGTGCAACCAACGTTGTTCCAGGTACGCTGACTACCTTATTTAACTTCCGCTACTCAACCGAAGTAACGGCTGAAGAGCTTAAAGCACGTGTACTTGAAGTTTTAAATCGTCATAATGTGCAATATGACATTGAATGGACACTTTCAGGTTTACCGTTTTTAACGCCCGTTGGTGAATTAGTGAATGCTGCAACAAAAGCCATTAAAGATGTTACAGGCACAGACACTGAACTATCAACGAGTGGTGGTACATCAGATGGTCGTTTTATTGCACCTACAGGCGCACAAGTACTCGAATTAGGTGTATTAAATGCAACGATTCATCAAATCAATGAACACGTTAATATTGCTGAATTAGAGCCATTGGCTGAAATTTATGAACAAATTTTAGTAAATTTACTTACCTAATTTCTCATCTATTTCAATAGACCTTTTAAATACAAAAAGGACGTTCTAAAACGTCCTTTTTGTATTTCAATCAGATTGGCTTAATTTTAAAGCGCAATACCAATTTTTTTCTGAATAAACTCTAAATCAGGCACGTGATAAGTGGTTTGACCAATCAATACATAATACGCAACACTTTTGTCTTTAATCGTACGATTATCATCAACCACCTCCGAAATACGTAAGCGAATTGATTTCGGCATTTCATTACACATCAGTGCAAATCGTTGATTAGCCTGTTCCCCTTCAACAACTAGTGCTACACCTAGTGTTATATTTGGATTACTCACACTGAATACTGGAAGCTTAACATCATGCCATTCAACCTTATCGACATTAATTGCACTATCGAGTGCAGATAAGACAACATTCTGAGGTAATAACATCGCTTCCTTATCATGACAATCAATAATATACGCATCAATAAATCCAGTCGAAACCGTGATTAAATGTTGTAACTCTTGACTGCTGACCTGATCAAATGCAGCACTGATTTCTTTCTTCGCCATCAATATACCTCCCGCTTGTCAGTCAATAAATCTTCTATATTTTCCAACAATTCAGCTTCTTGGAAGGGTTTACCCATATAGTTCGTTACTCCCAAGCTAAATGCACGCTCACGATGTTTTTCACCTGTACGAGAGGTAATCATAATAATTGGCAATTCACGATGAATTTCATGATGGCGAACCAAGTTCGTCACTTCAAATCCGTCCATACGTGGCATTTCAATATCAAGCAACATCAAGTCCGGTTTCACACTTTCAAGTTGCTCAATGGCATCTACACCATCTTTTGCCGTAATCACATCAAAACCATGTCGTTCCAATAAACGTGATGTTACTTTACGTACTGTTACGGAGTCATCAACAATCATCACCAAACGGCGCTGATCACGCTTACGATTTAGATCACGATGATCAATACCATCTTTAACGCGCTGTGTTGATTGGATTTGGCGCGCAATATTTTGCCCATCTAGGATCAGACAGACATGACCATCACCCATGATAGTCGCACCTGAAATTGCACCAATGCTTGAGAATTGCTGCCCAATCGCCTTAACCACAATCTGAGAACGCGAACCAACCAACTGATCAACAAGTAAAGCAATACTCTGCCCCATACTGCCTTTAATGAGCAATACAGGTAATGAATGACCAATTCCTTGTAAACGAGGTGCAGGCTGATTCAATACAAACTCTGACAAATAGCGTAATTTATAAGATTGGTTATCAATACCAAAGAACTCTTCTTTACTATCAAAGAATTCTTCTAATGCCACAGGTGAAATACGCACAATACGATCAATTTGTGATAATGGAACCGCAAACTGCTGATCACCAACTTTCACCATCAAAGCGTCACTTACCGCTACCGTTGTCGGTACACGAATGGTAAATATCGAACCTTGACCTAGTGTGGATTGGACGGTGACTTGCCCACCCATCGACTTAATTTCACTTTGCACAACATCAAGTCCAACACCACGACCAGAAATCTGTGTGACTTGTTTTGCTGTACTGAAACCTGGGTGGAAGATATATTGTAAAATATCTTCTTGGCTCAGCTTTTGATCTTTTTGAATCAAGCCTTTTTCAATAGCTTTAGCTTTAATTATTTCAGCATCTATGCCTTTACCATCATCACTAAATTCAACAATAACATCTGTACCTTGACGGCTAATGTTCAATTCAATCCGACCAGTTTCTGGCTTTTGTACTTGCTGACGAACGTCTTGCTCTTCAATACCATGGTCAATCGCATTTCGTAACATATGTTCAAGTGGCGAAACCAATTTTTCCAAAATTGTGCGGTCAAGCTCGCCTTCGGTATTATTAACAATCAAATCAGTTGGACGATTCAATGTTGTTGCTGTTTGACGAACTAAACGTTGTAAACGTGGCAATAATCTTGAGAATGGAACCAAACGTGTCCGCATCAAACTTTCTTGAATTTCAGCTTGAATACGTGATTGTTGTAATAACAAACTTTCTGTATCGCGAATCTTTTCTGCAATAGTGGTTTTGAAGTCAACCAAATCCGATGCAGACTCTGCCAAAGATTTAGACAATTGATTCAGTGATGAATATTGGTCCATTTCTAAGGGGTCAAAGTCTGCATAACGTGAACCTAAATCCCCATGTTTTGCAATAATTTGTGATTCAAGCTCACCCTCCATTCGACGTAACTGATCGGCTAGACGCTTAATTGCAAGCTCCATATCAACCAATGTATTACCAAGCTGACCTAAGTCCATCTCGATACGTGAACGGTTGATTGCATTCTCACCTGAAAGATCAATCATTTTTTCAATCAAATCAGCTGAGATACGAATCATCTCGCTATTCTGATCAGACTGAGTTGATTGATCCCAGTCACCAAACATTGATGGTGGTTCTGCGCCATCACCTTGAATAAACTCAATCGGACTATGATCGAGCAATAAATCTGTACGTGTCAGCTTATTCGGCAGTTGTACACTAACATCGACATACTGAATATTGCTCAGATTATGTTTTAAACTATCGTAGTGCTGATAATTCTGCTTTTGAATCGCTTCTTTGAGCCATTTTTCAGCAGTTTGTAGCAATGCATCGTATGCATTTGAGTTAAAGTTACTAACAGCAAATTGCTCAAAAGCATTTTCCAGTTCATACGCAATTGAAGCAACGAGATCCAGATGGATCATCTTTGCCCCACCTTTCAAACTATGAAAAATACGCTGTAATTGTAGAAGTAAGCTTCGGTTACCACGTTCATCAAACCACTGTTTTAATAATGGTTCTGCTTCGCTCAATAATTCTTCTGCTTCCTCAAAGAATGTTTCTCGTGCAATCAGTTCAACATGATCAATCTCTTGCTCATCAATTGAATTATCTGTATGTGAACTTTCAACCTCATCAAGAATCGGTGACGCCACATCATCTGCATTCGTATCTGGATGATCAAGCATTTGATCAGCAACGGGTTGATCAGATTTAGCTTGTTCAGTTGACTCTGTTGTTACAAGTTCAGCAGGTTGTTTTTCAATATTACGAAGTAGATCAACAATATTTTCAGATGGATAATCAACACTTTGATCACGAATAATCTGCAAGCGATCTGCAATATCATCCTGTACCAAACGAATACTCTGAACCAATTGTTGTGTTGGTTGCATTTGATTCTTAATAATACGTTCATAAATGGTTTCAAGCTCATGTGCAATCCAACCCACATGTTCAGCTTGTGCCATATTTGCTCCCCCTTTCAGGGTATGCAAATGACGCATCAAATTATTCAATGCTTTAGTACTACTTAGATCTTTAGACCATGTATTGAGGTCTGTATCCATCTCAGCGAGTAATTCATCCGCTTCTTCAATGAAAATTTCCATAATGGTTTCATCAAAATTGCGGAAACTTTCAGCTGAATCGAACTTTTTCTTATCATCACGAATACGCTGCGCAACAACCTGTGTTAAAGACGCTGTATTATTTGCAACAGATAAAACCTCTGAAACAGCTTTAACATCATCATGGCTTTGTACTTCAAGCGTTTCCTGTACATTCTCTACAGGTTGCAGTTCTTGATGCACATAATCACTCAAGTCTTGTATCACTTGATGTGCTTCAGCACTCAGACTGACACGCTGTCCTGATGCAAGTGTATCGAATAAATGAATGAATTCTTGATGTACGCGAGTAAACAACTCAAAAGCATAATCTGTATTGAGTAATTCAGGTTTTTCAAGCACAGCTTCATAAGCGGATTTTAATCCACTTGTAAATTCAAAAATTCCTTGCGATGCGCGATTATTAGTATTTTGAATCAATAAATCTGCTTGCTGAATAAGCTGCTCAAAGTAGCTTGAATGTTCAGCATGTGCACGCTTATCAAACTCAAACTCAGCGTCAAGCAACTGATCAATATTTAAATTAACCAAATGAGAAACAAGATCTTGTGCATGAATTTGATCATGCAATTGCTCGATTTGAAAACCGTAGCGATCCCAAGCATCATTGAATTTTTGCGTAATTTCTGCCGCATGCTCTTTTGAAATCTTATTAGATTTCAACTCATGTAAATAATCACGAACAAATTCAGCATAATGCGTCAACAATGCACTCTCATTAAAACTAGATTCAGTATCCTCTTGAACCAACATTTTAAATAAATGCTCAATCTTTCCGCTTGCTTCAAAAATATCATCGATATGTGCCATCGATGAACTGCCACGCAAGGTATGTAAGGCACGAATCAAACGATTATATTGATCAGCAGTGTGCTCTTCCTGTTGTAGAAAGTCAGCTATCGTTTGAAGATGTTCTTCAGATTCCTCAATGAAGATAGCAATCGTTTCAGATAGTAACCCATCGTCTTTTTCTTCATCTTGAAATGTATTTGCAGGCACCTCGGCCTGCAACTGCTTCTCACGTGTGAATCTTTCAACGGATGCTTGCTCTGTAATTTCCTCAGTAGCAGGCTCAACAACCTCTTCTACTGCCATTTCTACAGGTACAGCATCTACGACTTCAGACTCAGCCACGTCTTCAACAAGCTCATCAACACCGCCTACTTCTAGACCTGTAATAATATGAGAGCTGTTTAGTTTTTCAGACAATTGTAATAAATTTTCTAATGCAGGTTCTACGCCCTGATTTTGCTGAATTTGTAAACCAAGTAAAACTAATGGGCGTAAATCAAGATGATGTTCTTTCTTCTCTTTAAACTCATCGTACAACTTATATTTATAAATATTAAATACAGTATTTACGTATCGTTGAACATCTGCAGTCAACATCAAATTTTTAGCAATCACACGATTAAGCGTATCCTCAACCGTCCATGCCAATTCACTAGAGCTTTTCGCACCCACCATACGACCCGAACCCTTCAAGGTGTGGTAGTAGCGTCGAATATTCACCAAGACATCATCTTGGCTATTGTTTTGCATCCACTGTTGAAGCAAAGGATCAAGTGTTTCAAAAATTTCTTCGAGTTCTTCTACAAAAATCTCAAGAATTTCTTCGTCCTGTTCTAGATAACTATCTTCAGGCAAAGTGGTATTTTCAACCAAATGTTTTAATACTTCTTTCATAGTTCAGGCTTCTATGTCTAATTCCCATCATCGGGATCTGATCTTTGACTGACTATGTCCGATAGCACAGCCAAGATCTTATTTTATTCAGGATACGTTCAAAAACTTGAAACATATCCTCCCCCGAAACGAAGCAATCCTGTTATTCAGGTAATTTAAAGTCTGATACAGATTGACGCAGTGACTCTGCCATATTTGCAAGTTCAGAAACTGAACGTGCTGTATCGAAAGTCGCTGTTGTGGTCTGTGATGTAATTTCCTGTACAACGTTCATCGTATTTGCAATATGACCTGCAGATGCAGACTGAAGTTTTGCAGACTCAGAAATGCTTCCAATTAAGGTTGCAAGGTTGCCAGATACCAACTGAATTTCATCTAGTGCAACACCCGCATCTTTTGCAAGGTTCGCACCACGCACAACCTCAGATGTCGTTTGTTCCATTGAAATTACAGCTTCGTTTGTATCGGTCTGAATCGTTTTAACCAGTGTTTCAATCTGCTTTGTTGCAGATGCTGAACGTTCTGCAAGACGCTGTACTTCATCCGCAACCACGGCGAAACCACGACCTGCTTCACCTGCCATAGATGCCTGAATTGCTGCATTTAGTGCCAAAATGTTCGTTTGATCGGCAATATCGTTAATCAAAGATACAATGTTACCAATTTCCTGAGACGACTCACCTAAACGTTTAATACGTTTCGAGGTTTCTTGAATCTGCTCACGAATTGTATCCATACCTTCGATTGAACGGTTTACCACTTCCGCACCATTTGATGCAATTTGTACTGAACGCTGTGCTACTTCCGCAGACTCTGATGCATTTGCAGATACATCGTCAATTGATTGTGCAATTTCGTTAATCGCAGAGGATGCACCCGCAATTTCCTGTGCCTGATGCTCAGATGCTTCAGCCAACTGGTTGGTAATTTGCTGTGTTGTTTGTGTATATTGCGCAACTTCTTGTGATGTGTCATTGATCTGAGATACAAGGTCACGTAATTGGTCAATTGCGAAGTTAATCGAATCGGCAATTGCACCTGTAAAATCTTCAGATACTGTCGCATACGAACGTAAATCACCATCTGCAAGATCGGCAATCTCATCAAGTAAACGTAAAATTGCATTCTGATTACGGTCATACTCATCCTGTAAGCGAGTTACACGAACTTTATCCGAATCACTACGAAGCGTAAGCAACTTAAATGTACTAAATAATAAGAAGCCCAATGCAATAATTAAAATCAAAGCAGGAAGTACTGTTGCTACACCTGTATTGGTTGTTAATGCATTTAATGCTTGAAGTAACTTATCTGACTGCGCAAAAATATCAGACGATGCTTGACGTACATTGATAATTTGAGTCGAGTTTTTCAGTACAGAACTCGATGCTGATTTCAATACTTCATCATAGTCCACTTTAATACTTTCAAGTGATTCACGCATAGAAGGTTCAGTAATCTTCATTACCCCCAACTCTGCATTACCATTTAACTGAGCATCAAGATACGCACCAAAAGTTTCAGTATCGGCATTAAAGTCGTCAGCAGAGGCACGAGAGTTATCAGAACCACCTAAAACTGAACCAATTGAACGTAAAATACGTTCTGCAATAAATACTTGGTTTTTCGCAATAACCACCTGACTACTTGGCATGTTTTCACGCGCCATTTGGTCAACCATTAGATTGTACTCTGCCTGAATACCAGGAATCGCTTCACCAATGGCAATGTTTGTGTCATAAAGATGGTTAATAACTTTTTGTTGTGATGCGATCAAGTTAATGTCTTCAGACACTTGAGACCAAATTTTTTCAACTTCTGCCACACCTTTACCAGAAGAATGTGTATCTTTTACAACAGCCAAGTTATCGGCAAATTTTTTCTGAGAATCAACCAATGCTTTGATTGCTTCAGGTGAACCTGTTGCCATCGCCTCTGTTGACTGACGAGACATGGTTTGAGAAAGTAACCGTAATTCACCCAAACTGCGGGTTAAATCATTGCTTCGAGGAACGGTATAAATCAAAATGAGTAACAGCACTACTGCCGCAACAAGGCTGACGAGAGCCATTTGAATATACGGTTTTGATTTATCGCTATCACCGAACAGTTTTGCAAACTGGTCAATACGAGCTTTCAGTTTAAATCCTACTCCAGAGTTGCTTTTATTTGGAGCAGCATCCCCTGTATTTTTTTTCTTAAGTTTAAAGCCCATTCAGCTTCTCCCCGATACGCTTGATATCTAAATTCCGCGTCAAGACTAATTTATAAATTTTTCCGATGCATTCATATACTTCGGATCATTCAACAAACGACTAAACAAAAATATATTCCAAGCTTGATTATGCTGATGAAAATATCCCTGACAGTACGGTTCAAGCTTCTCTGTCAAATCATTATTTTTTGAAAAGAAACCTTTTTTATTAAAATGTTGAATACCCAAAACCTGATCTACAATCAAACCAACATAATGATCATTTTGGCTAATGCACAAAACTTTTTGAGTTGGGGAAAATTGGCTTCTTTGTCCAGCAATAAAACAAGGTAAATCTGAAACAGATAATAACCTACCTCGAATATTGGCAACCCCCCGCACCCAATCCTGAACGTTCGGAACTGAAGTGTACTTCGGGGGATAAATGACTTCTGCCACCTCACCCAATGGAGCAACAAAATATTGCCCCATCATCTCAAATGCAATGCCTGACCATCGGTTTACTTCCTGTTCGCCTTGCGCATAGCTTTTATTGCCACGCTTAGACAAACGGAGTAATTCGATAAACCCATTCGCTGCCATAATTTATCCCGCACTGAGATATTGCTTAATTACATTTATTAATTGGGTTTCATCAATAGGCTTTGTCAGGTAATCACAAGCACCTTGTCTTTTACCCCAAACACGGTCTGTATCTTGATCTTTAGTACTAACAATCACAATTGGAATATGCTTTGTAACTGCGCCACGTGCAATTTGACGTGTTGCCTGAAAACCATTAACACCAGGCATGACCACATCCATCAACACTAAGTCAGGCAATTCAGCCTGAGCAAGTGTGACACCATCTGCCCCATTTGTTGCTTCTAGTACTTCGTAACCGTGTTTGCTTAAAATTTCCCGAAAACGGAACATTTCCGTCGGTGAATCATCCACAATAAGAATACGTGCCATTTTTTTCCCCAATTACTTTATTTTAATTACGCAACAACAAAAAATTAAGCACTTACATGATTTCTAATCGCATTTAGCAATTCGTCTTTACTAAATGGTTTTGTTAAATACTCATCTGAACCGACAACACGACCTTTGGCTTGGTCAAAAAGACCATCCTTACTCGATAGCATAATTACTGGAATATTCTGATAATTTTGCGAGTTTTTAATCAAAGCACACGTTTGGTAACCATCAAGCCTTGGCATCATAATATCAACAAAAACGATATCAGGATTTGCCTCAGCAATTTTTGACAACGCCTCAAAGCCATCAACCGCTGTAACAACATTACAACCTTCACGTTGCAATAGTGTTTCTGCAGTACGACGAATGGTTTTTGAATCATCAATTACCATGACTTTTAGGTTTTGAAATTTATCGTCCATTTAATGACCCTTCCCATTGATCTGGATTTAATAGAGCTGAACTAATTTATTTTTACAATTAATCAGTATTTTTTAACATATATTCACTTACTTTATCAATGAACATTTATTGGCACAGCTCTCACTTTAATGAGAACCCTATAAAATGCTCACACAAATAAAATTATTATGCTGTATTTTAGTACTTATCTGTTTCTAAATCTAATTAGAAGTCATAAAATGAGGACATTATTACTAATCTATAAGTAAATTACAATTTTCGGGGGAACAATGTTGTATCTCATTGATTCGAATGCAATCCAAAACAGCACTTCATTAAAAAGAATGCTCAAATCACTCGCATTGGTCATTTTATTTTTGAGTGCAACATTATCTCATGGCGCTAATGCACAACCCAAAGCTGTATGGTATCGTTACTATGACAGCAAAGGTGTAGCCAATATCAGCACTTCTGTCACCCCTGCCCATATTCGCTATGGATATGAAGCACTTGATCGTAATATGCAAGTCATTAAACGTAACCAGTCCTACAATGCTGAACAAGATCAGAGACAATCTTCAAATCGTGCAGCACAAGCTAAAAAACAGGACAATGATCTACGTTTAAAACGTGCTTATGGTAATAGTAAAGTCGCAACTCTCAAACGTGATGAGCAACTCAAAAACATCCAAAAACAAATTTCTCTGCAACAACAACAGTTACGCCAACTTCAAACTGATCGTATCGCTTACAAGCGTCAAGAAACTGAATATTATCGTAAAGGTAAACCTGTGCCTGCGGTGTTAAATGATCGCCTGAATTATAATGAACAAAACATCAACACAACAAAAAAATCGATTGAATCATTACAAACTACATACAGGAACACCCAAACAAATTATGAAGATATTATCAATCGATTAAGGGCAATGGAGTAAATTCTACGCCATTCACGTACAGGGATTTATGCATGGGCAATGCCTTTTGGAAGTTTAAATATTTATACTCTCTCAAACAACTTAGCCTGCTGAGCGTGTGCTTGATGTTAGTGGCTTGTAGCCAACCTGAGTTACCAAAAGAAAAAGCGCCTACACAAGCAACTAATAACAATACAATCGAATTAATTCAACAAGATTTAGTCGCCCCCCAAACAGGACTTGCGATTTCAAAAACACCTTTTAGTGGTACTATTCGTGCAATCAATCAAAGTTCAATTCAAGCGCAAGTTTCTGCTACAGCTACGCAAGTCACGATGCAAGTTGGAGAAAAAGTTATAATTGGACAAGTACTTGTGCAGCTCAACAATCATGATAATGCTGCCCGACTCGCACAAAGCCACGCAAACTTAATGTCAACAAAAGCACAAGCTAATCAAGCAGAACTTATGGTTCAGCGTAAAAAACGATTATATGATCAAGGCTTTATTTCAAAAGTTGAGTATGAACAAAGCCAAGTGGATTACAAAGCACAACTTGAAAATGTCAAAGCTCAACAAGCCAATGTCGATATTGCACAAAAAGCCAACCAAGATGGTGTAATCAAAAGTCCTATTTCAGGTGTAATTACCAAACGCCAAGTTGAACTAGGTCAAACGGTTACAATAGGGCAAACGCTATTTGAAATAGTTGATCCAGATCATTTAGAAATTCAAGCCAAGTTACCTGTAGAGCAACAAACTGCACTTAAAATTGGACATAAAATTGAATATAAAATTCAGGGTAATCCACAAGTTTTTACTGCTCAGCTCAGTCGTATTTCTCCGATTGCAGATCAAACGAGTCGTCAAATTGATTTCTATGCACAACCTGAACAAAACATTCCGTCATTGAGTATTGGTGCCTTTATTGAAGGTAATATTCTCGGTAATCAACAGATTGATGGTTTTCAAATTCCACTCGACAGCATTCAAGACTTAAAAACCAAACCTTACGTTTGGCTCATTCGCAATCAAAAAGTGCATAAAGAAGCCGTTAATGTACTAGGTCAACAACCTGAAAATAATCTTGCTATCGTGAAAGGTTTACAATTGGGTGATTTGATTAGTCGCATCAAACTCTCAACACAGGATGTCAACAAAACTGCGATTATTACGCAAGTACAATAACAGGATTTTACGATGTGGCTTACTCGGATTAGTGTCAAATATCCTGTATTTACCATCATGATGATGTTGTGTCTGATGGTACTTGGTCTTGCTTCATGGCAACGAATGAGTGTTGAAGAATTCCCCGATGTCGACTTCCCTTTTATTGTGATCCATACCACCTATGCAGGTGCTTCACCTGAATCGGTTGAGTCTGAAATCACCAAAAAACTTGAAGATCAAATCAATACTATTTCAGGTTTAAAACAACTCACCTCCCAATCAAGTGAGGGTTTGTCGACCATTGTGGCGCAGTTCAATCTCGATATTAGTTCTGCAACAGCCGCTCAAGATGTGCGTGAAAAGATTGCGACTGTGAGCGCCAAATTCCGCGATGAAATTGATCAACCTGTTGTTGAACGATATGACCCGACCTCAAGCCCAATCATGTCTGTAGTTTTTGAATCACAAAATATGAGTTTACGAGAACTCAGCACTTATATTGATCAACGTCTTGTACCACAACTCCGCACCGTTCCAGGCATTGGTTCAGTTAATTTATTAGGTGATTCAAAACGACAAATTCGTATTCATATTGATCCCATTAAATTACAAAGTTTTGGCATTGGTATTGACCAAGTCATTAACACCTTAAAAACTGAAAATACACAAATTCCAACAGGAACATTAAAACAATCTAGTAAAGAAGTGGTTGTCGAAATTCAGTCTAAAATCATCAATCCCATTGATTTTGGAAATTTAATTGTCGCTCAAAAAAATGGTGCACCAATTTATTTAAAACAACTTGCTCAAGTTGAAGATACCCAAGCCGAGCAAACGACAGGTGCTTTTCTCAAAGGTAAGTCTGCTGTTTCCATTGATATTTTACGCAGTGCAGATACCAACGTCATTAATATCGTCGATGGCAGCTATAAAGTTTTAGATCAAATCAAAACGCAACTGCCTGAAGGAACAAGCCTGCAAGTTGTAGCTGATAGCTCCAAATCTATTCGCGCTACCATTAAAGATGTCGCTCGAACGATTATTGAAGGTGCAGTGCTTGCCGTCATTATCGTCTTATTATTTTTAGGTTCTTTCCGCTCAACAATCATCACTGGTTTAACGTTACCTATTGCCCTACTTGGAACACTTACCTTTATTTGGGCATTTGGTTTTACGATTAACATGATGACTTTGCTTGCTTTGTCACTGTGTATTGGGCTTTTGATTGATGATGCAATTGTGGTACGAGAAAATATTGTTCGCCATGCTGAAATGGGCAAAGATCATATCACGGCGGCACTTGAAGGCACCAAAGAAATTGGACTCGCTGTCTTAGCGACAACTTTGACGATCGTGGCTGTGTTTTTACCTGTTGCCTTTATGGGCGGAATTATTGGACGATTCTTTTATCAATTTGGTGTCACGGTCAGTATTGCGGTACTGATTTCCATGTTTGTCAGTTTCACTCTCGATCCAATGCTGTCTGCACATTGGGCTGAAAAACCGAAAAGTAAACAAAAGCCATCTATTGTCAAAAGATTTTTCGATTGGATTTCAGCTCAACTCGATAAGCTCAACCATGTTTATGCACACTTACTGAAACTTGCGCTACGTTTCCGTTTCATCACTATCGCAGTGGCAATCGCATCATTGTTTGGTGCATTGGCTTTATCAAAAATGATTGGAACAGAATTCGTTCCTATTCCCGATAAGGGCGAAATTCGCATTAAATTTGAAACGCCTGTCGATGCTTCACTTGAGTATACCGAAGCAAAACTCAAACAAGTTGATCAAATCGTGCGACAAAATCCATTGGTCATTTCAACTTATGGTGTAATTAATGGCGCAACAGATCGTGGTAACAACCATGTTTCGTTGAAAGTTTCAGTCATTCCCAGACAACAACGTACTGAAACATTGACCGACATTAACAATGAATTTCGTTCAAGATTAGAAAATATTGCAGGAATCAGCATTACCTCCGTGGCATCGGCCGATGAAACTGTGTCTGGTGGACAAAAGCCAATTATGATTTCTATCAAAGGACAAGACCTAGAAGAATTGCAAAAAATTTCCGATCGTTTTATGCAACAAATGGCACAAGTCAAAGGGATTGTCGATCTAGAAAGCTCCCTCAAAGATCCGAAACCGACTTTATCAATGACGGTCAATCGCGCTATGGCGAGTGACCTTGGACTTTCAGTCAATCAAATTGGTAATGTATTGCGCCCTCTTATAGCAGGAGATAATGTCACTACTTGGGAAGATGAGCGTGGCGAAACTTATGATGTTAATCTACGTTTAAATGATCATCAACGAACCATTCCGCAAGATATTCAGCGCCTATATATCAACTCAAATAAGACAGATACTAATGGGCAAAGCATTCTCATCCCACTATCAAGTGTCACAACATTAGATCAAAGCTATGGTGCTTCACAAATTAATCGACGTGATTTGTCTCGTGAAATTTTGATTGAAGCCAATACTTCAGGTCGACCTGCGGGTGATATTGGTAAAGATATTCAAAAAATTCAAGATAATTTTAAGCTACCTGTAGGTTATAGCTTTGATACACAAGGTGCCAATGCAGACATGGCGGAGTCGGCAGGTTATGCACTCACAGCTGTAACGCTATCGATTGTGTTTATTTATATTGTTTTAGGTTCGCAGTTCAACAGCTTTATTCACCCTGCTGCAATTATGGCATCACTCCCTTTATCGCTGATTGGTGTTTTCCTTGCATTGTTCTTGTTTAAAAGTACCATGAACCTATTTTCAATTATTGGCATTATCATGCTCATGGGTTTGGTCACCAAAAATGCTATTCTTCTCATCGATTTTATTAAAAAAGCCATGGAAAATGGACAGAATCGTTACGATGCAATTCTTCAAGCAGGCACAACGCGTCTGCGTCCAATTTTAATGACCACTAGTGCAATGGTGATGGGTATGATTCCGCTTGCTTTAGGGCTTGGTGAAGGTGGCGAACAAAGTGCCCCTATGGCACATGCAGTCATTGGCGGTGTCATCACTTCCACCTTACTCACTTTAGTCGTGGTTCCAGTGATTTTCACATTATTAGATGATGTTAAAAATTTTAGTATTCGGCTATTTAAAAAATTGAGCTAAACGATCTTAAAATATTGCTGACTTTTGCTCAACCTTGCTGAAACTCTCAGAAGTCCTCAGCATTTTTATTGTATACTTCAGCTCTTAATAATTAACTATTTCAGGACAATCTTCATGCGCGCGAGTCGCTTTTTATTTGCAACGCTAAGAGAAACCCCAAACGATGCTGAAGTGATCTCACATCAGCTTATGCTTCGTGCAGGGATGATTCGTAAATTGGCTTCAGGCTTGTATAGCTGGTTGCCAATGGGTGTTCGTGTACTAAATAAAGTTGAAGCAATTGTCCGTGAAGAAATGAACCGTGCAGGCTCACTCGAAACATTGATGCCCGTAACTCAACCTGCAAGTTTATGGGAAGAATCTGGTCGTTATGTTCAATATGGTCCTGAACTCTTACGCTTCAAAGACCGCCACAACAATGACTTTGTTCTTGGTCCTACGCATGAAGAAGTAATCACAGATCTTGCACGTAACGAGTTGAAAAGTTACAAACAATTGCCAATCAACTTCTACCAAATTCAAACCAAATTCCGTGACGAAATTCGTCCACGTTTTGGTGTAATGCGTTCACGTGAATTTACTATGAAAGATGCGTATTCTTTCCACGTAGATCAAGCATCATTACAAGAAACTTATGATGAAATGTATGCAGCTTATTGCCGTATTTTCACACGTCTAGGCTTAAACTTCCGCCCCGTTCAAGCAGATACAGGCTCAATTGGCGGTTCAGGTTCACATGAATTTCATGTTTTGGCATCAAGTGGTGAAGATGACATCGCATTTTCAACTGAATCTGATTATGCTGCAAACGTTGAGATGGCTGAAGCACTGCTTGTTGGCGAACGCGCTGCACCAACACAAGAACTTAAAGTTGTCGATACTCCTGCACAAAAAACGATTGAAGAAGTGTCTGCATTTTTACAAACAGATCCTGCAAAATCAGTAAAAGCCCTCTTGGTACAAGGCGTAGTAGATGACAAAGGCAATACGCCGGTTGTTGCACTATTTTTACGTGGTGATCATGAGCTTAATGAAATTAAAGCAGAAAAGCATGCTGAGATTGCATCACCACTTACATTTGCAACAGAGGAACAAATTCAAGCCAATGGTTTAACACCAGGTTTCTGCGGCCCTCAAGATTTAGTTGAAAAAGGCTTAACTGTTATTATTGACCGCTCTGCATCTGTGCTTTCTGATTTTGTTGCTGGAGCAAATGAAGCAGATAAACATGCAACAGGTGTAAACTGGGAACGTGATGCTCAATTCACTGAAATTTTCGATTTACGTAATGTCGTTGAAGGTGACCCATCGCCTGATGGCAAAGGTACAATCCTGATTAAACGCGGTATTGAAGTAGGTCATATTTTCCAACTCGGTAAAAAATATTCCGAAGCACTTGGTTGTAAAGTACTTGGTGAAGATGGCAAACCATTCACAGTGACAATGGGTTGCTATGGCATTGGTGTAACACGTGTAATTGCATCTTCAATTGAACAAAATTTTGATGATAAAGGCATTATTTGGCCAATGGCGATTGCACCTTTTGAAGTTGCAATTGTTCCAATGAATGCACACAAATCACCACGCACAGTTGAAGCTGCAGAAGCACTATATGCAGAACTTCAAGCAGCAGGTTATGATGTAATCCTTGACGATCGTAACGAACGCCCAGGTGTTAAATTCTCTGATTTAGAATTGACAGGTATTCCACATCGTATTGTGATTGGTGAAAAAGGTTTGGATGCTGGTACTTTTGAATACAAAGGTCGTAAAGATGCTGAATCTATAAATATTTCTAAAGAAGAGTTATTGGCAAAAATTGCAAAATAATTTGCCATTCAAAATAAAAAACCCCGCTTAATGCGGGATTTTTTATGAATATCATCAAGCATCGTATGCCATAATCAAACTATAAACCTGAAATTCTGACTTTAAGATTGGTTATAGAAGCACCAACTGCTCCAATATTCCCCATCGAACCATTTTTAATACCATTAAAAATATTTGGATCAGAAACACCTGCATCACCTAACATCACGTTATTTAATGCAACATCAACTTTATCTGAAGTAATTTTATCTGTAGCATTCAAACCATAATTACCAAAAACGACACCACCCTTTTCAATGCCCGCATGAAACTGATCTAGTCTAAATCCTGTTGTTGGATTGTTTGCTTGAAGCTGAAAGTTAAAAGAAGCCGATGTGGTATCGGATACAATACTGATCGGACAACCTGAACCTGTACCACAAATGGACTGAATTGCACCACTAAATGCCAACATATGGCTTTGTGGTACATTACCAAGCTGTACATTTAATCCAGGTTTATTAGTATTATGAAAAGCAATTTCAAAATTATTTGATGCACTACCAATGTTTAGAATTTTTTTAACATCAGCATTCAATGTGCCTGTTGTTGCATAAATTGACTTATTATTCACTGCATCAGACGTTGAAGTCGCACTCGCTACATAAATTGAAAATGGCGAAATTTTGATACCCGTAATATTTTGAGCAATACTTATACCAATATTTGCAAATGGTTTTCCACCACCACCATCCGTATCTATAATTGTAGAAATACTTGGGTTTGCATTTGCACCAACTAAATTAATAGAAACAGGCGTATTTGTTTGCCCTGCAAGCACTAGAGATGCTCGACCTTTATAATCACTACCTGTTGATATGCCATCATTATCAATGATCGAAGCTTGTTTCAATTCTATTTTACTTACGCCTAGACCAATGTTGATTCCATCTTGTCCAGTTGTATTAGACAGGATCTCATCATCTAATGGCTGCATTGCCATAGTTAGCGGACTGTATAACAAGATTGATATACACCCTAGCATTATATTTTTTCTCATCATCCTAATCCTTAGGAAATATTTTAGTTATTTCGAGTCGCATTCAGTGTAATGTCTTTTCGAATTCCATCCAATCGCAAACCGATAAACAGTATACATTTTTAGATTAATTAACGAGGAATAATACCTAACTCCGTCTTCAATCTTCCACCTGTAATTGCAATCTCACCTAAACGTGCTCCCATACCTGTATTTGGTGGATAAAAGTTTAAATCTTTTGCTTTAAATACGCCTGCTGCAGTTTGATCAGGATTAAAATTAAATGTTGAGTTAAAGCCAACCTTACCTTTTCCTGATTCTTGATCTTTACTAATCACAATTGCGTTATTAAAGCTAATTTTACCCGTTAAATTATCTAAACCAATGGTTGAGCCATTAATCGGATCACTAATTTGAATGGTATTACCTGTATTTGCCAAAGTAAGATCACCTACAATTGACATTTTTCCGCCGTCATCAATATTATTATTTGGAATTAATGATAGGTTTATATCACCGCCTAATCGTAATTTAGCACCCACCAAGACATCATCAGCTAAAGCAAAGTTATTGAGAGAAGCACTACTCTTCACCCCACACGCAAGACTGGCAGCAGCAACACCTGTTGCACATGACTTATACGTTGTACCTGGCAAATAACCTGCGGCAACTTCTGCAGCCATGACAATTAGCATGTTTCTCAAACTAATATTTACACTACCTTTCTCAATACCGATATTACCGTCACCCTTGAGTAACATATCAACATTTCTAAGCCCCATGTAGTAATCAGTTGTTTTCCCTGCACCATACTTACCACCATCAATCACAAGAATAGAGGTCGTCTTATTCCCAAGTTTGATCTTATTCGCATCACGATCTATACCTTGCGTGCTCATCGCTAAAGAAAACCCAAGACGAGCGGTTTGATTAGCCGTTGCACTGACCTGATTTTTCTTACCATCAATCGTATAATAGTAAGCAGTATTTCCTGGTACTGTTGCTCCATACATTGCCATATTGGTGTTCAAATTATAAAAAGGAAGTGCCAATCCCCAATCATTATTTGAACCATTATCTGCAAATAGTTTTGTTGGATCAGTTACACCTGCTGTTGTGGTAAAACGACCTCGGCGTGAAATTGCTTGGAATTCCCCACCACGAATCGACATCATCACAGCATATGGATTATTGACTAAATTATGAATATTTTGACTATAATCTGCTTGAGAGGTTAAAAAACTATTATTTCCAAACCGAGAAGTTTGAAATGTCTCGTTTTCAGGCAGTGCAACTGTTTTCGTATCTATTAAGTTAAGATAAATATTACCACTGTCAAAGGTACCACGTGTATTCGGCTGTAATCCTGTTAAGTTACCAAACTCGAATCCATAAGAGTTCAGACCTGCGCCGCCAATTTCTAAAGTTGTTGCCTTGCCATCGGTGCCCAACATTGAGTCACCATCTTTGGTAAAATCTGCTTTCATACGAAAGGCTATACCAGAGCCTCCCATAATATTGTTACCACTCGTACCACTAGAACTCGTTGCCTTACCTAATAGATCATTATCACCAGTTGTCGTTAATCCTCGTAATTGTAACTGACCATTCACCATACGACCACTTGCACCCACACGGATTAAACCTTTTGCATTTGGAGGTGTATTGGTTGTTGTATCTAAAGCATAAGGAGCATTTTTATCAACATTTTTATTGAGCATAAACTCAAGATTTAGACCTGACCCTGTTGTTACACTCCCATTTCCATATGTTCCTGTGTTAATAAATCCAGCCTTTCCTGATGCGGAATCCTCAACGCGTGTAAAATCAACGTAACCATTATTCGCATCGGGTTGCGCCGTGGAATTTGCATCTGCCCCACTATTGGTTTTCATGATAAAACCATTTTTTGAGTCAACATACATATGACCTTTACCAATGAAGTTAAAGTTCATATTTTTTAGAATGAGTTGATTCAGCTCATTATTGGTATCAGTTTGTCCAAGATATATATTGGCATTTTTAAGCCCTAAAACTAAATCTGACTGACTTGTTGAACTAAATAAACCATCACGTGTTTTCAAGGCAAAATTTAAAGGTGAAGTTGTCTGTACAGCTAAACTTCCAATTGAAGGGCTACATCCTGTCGTATTATTATCAGTATTACAAATTCTAAATGAATCAACAGTTAATAACATTGGATTCAGCGCCAACTGTAAATCCACACCTGATTTTCCTGCTTGACTCCCCATATCAAGCTTTAAATCTATACCCGGTGTAACAGTTGCAACATTACTTTTAGTAATTTTAACTTTATCTGCTGTTGCTGTTAATTCTTGCTTTTGACTCGTTGCAAATGTTCCACGACCTGCTTGATCCGTCCAATATAATGTATCCACATTAGCTTCATCAAAGCTTGTCACTATGTGTACGCCATCCTGCCCATTCACAGCACGCATATCACCGTCATCTAACGCTTGTAATGCATGAACAGAACCACTCAACAACATCATGCTAAATGTAAGCGTATTTAGAATAAATCCATTTTTGTGACTTTGCTTTTTATTTTTCATCACTCATTCCCTATTAACTTTTGACAGCAAACTAACAACGTGGATGATTTGCATCACAGCTAAACATCATAATTTTACCTTGCATGACCAAATTACCATTCATTTTCATACCCATAAAGCCTTTTTCACGCCCATGGTCATACGCAGAATTTGGTGCATTCGCTGAAGTATAAGTATCTGTTTTTAGATAACCATAATCACCAATAGGCGTAGATGATGTTGAACCATCTGTAACCAAATTGTCACCTGACATCGCACTTGTAAAATTGTCTTGTTCAATTGCAACAGAATTAAAACCATAGTTACGAATAAGTAATGGCTTATTTGGATCAAAACTCAATTGAATTGCAGGCTTAATACGCTCAACGCCATCTTTACCCTTTAAAACAAGGTCAACTCCATCTAAACCTAGTTTTTGTATATCAAGCGTTCCCTGTATGCCTTTGAAGACAACCCATAACTTATTTCCACTTATACTATCTTCAAGAAAACTACCTGGCTTAGATGCATCAGGTTTTACAAATCTCTTATTTACCGATATTGCCATATGACAGAAAGCAAGGTTTTTACATGCTCCATCTGTCGTGTCAAATTTGAAATCACTCGTGTGATTTAAAGATAATTTCAATGAAAGATCAGCACCTGCCTGTCCTTCTACCAATTGTAAGTCGGTATCAGACATTGGTTCCATCGCAAAACCCCCAACACTTATAAGGCTTGTCATAAGGAAAAGAACTGTTTTTTTCACGATAAATCTCCTTATAAGCCTTTTGTTGTAATTTTCATATGCTGAATTAACATACCGTCAATAACAGCTGAACCTAAGTTTGTAAATGATGCAGTAGGTACTGTAGGATTTGGAGCCATATTCGTTGATGACATCCCACTCTGAGCCCCTACACCAACTAATCCAGCGGCACCAGCATTCAGACCAGCTTGCCACGTAGCTCCATTTAAATTGCTGCTTGACCAAGTTTTATTATCTATAGAACCATTCATTGGTGTTGACCCAGAAGTGTTATTACAGCCACCTTGCCCATTTCCAAAACTTGTACTACAAGTAGCTGCATTAGTCGGAGTATTTTGCCATCCAATTAATGAGTTTACCCAATTACCATCTTTAGAGTATTGCCACTGAGTCAAAGTACCTTGTGTATTACTTACTGAAGTACAATTACCAAATATAGAATTAGTACATTTACTATTTTGTTGCCAATTTGAAGTTGCTATCTGGCGTTGAGCATATTGATAACCAATACTCGTACCTGTTGTAGTCACTGGCCCAGTATTTTGAATACTTCCAAATACAATACCAATTGCATCTGCACCATCGTATGCTTTTAAGTTTTTATTTCCATCTATACCATACACACTACCAATACTAATACTACTATGGGTTGCATTTGAGCCTTGGTATGTCTTTCCGCCTAGTGTAATACTTGATCCACAACTATAAACGTTACACGTTGAACCTTTATAAGAAGCATCAATTACACCGTTATAACCATAGTCTGTATAAATTTGCTTATAAATACTTTCTTTGTTTGGAATTCGTGCCAATTCCAAACTGAAGTTCTTACCATCTGAACCTACAATGAGTGGCTGATATAAATTACCTAAAACCAAGTTCGTATTTAGATTATAAATTGAAATACCTTCATTTGCGTCAAAGCTTGGTGCTAATCCACCATTAATTGCAGGTGTATATAAATTTTGTGTTCCATTGGCTGAAGTAGCTGTTTCACGTGTACTTAAACGTAAAACATTATTCTTATACTCGTCTGTGACACCCCAGGTTGAACCAGACAAGGTTTTAGTATCCGTTCTTGTGCCTTTTTGCACTATATATTGACATCCTACACCACTCCCAATAGCGCCAGTTCCTGCATTACCACAGTTTCCAGATGAAGCTGTCGCTGTCGCACTTAAAGTAGAATTCTGTCCAGAATGTATTGTATCCCAAGTAGTTAGACTTGAACTTTCTGTAACCACACCCGCATTGCCTGTTAATCGTAATCTATCTGCCTCTCCACTATTAAAACGAAGAACACCTGACAGACCTAAAGTTTTATCATAAAAAGGACTTAAACCTGTCTGCCCAGTTGCACCACCAAGTGTTTGGAATAACTGAATTTTACT
Organism: Acinetobacter sp. TY1; assembly: GCF_048551395.1. Classification (NCBI taxonomy): domain Bacteria; kingdom Pseudomonadati; phylum Pseudomonadota; class Gammaproteobacteria; order Moraxellales; family Moraxellaceae; genus Acinetobacter; species Acinetobacter sp. TY1. Next base: position 26,276 of record NZ_JBLYZK010000022.1, on the reverse strand, counting down.
TCCATTAATACTAAAGTTATTCCAAATTGCCTGTAAACGAATACGAGCGATCATCCCCGAATCTAATGGATTTTGACCAGCTACAGCAGTTGTCGTCCCTTCTACTACGTTAGGATTTCGTTGAAAAGCATCTGCCCACATGGCTAATTTTAACTTATACGCATCAGCACCTATTGCATCTTTAGCTCCCACTTCATAAAGCGGAGCTTCTAGTGCCATATAAGTTACATCACCAGTTTCAGTATTTTTGGATGAGCCTACATCTTGTGTAAAAGTCGGTATGTTTTTCGCAGTATCTACTTTTAAAATCCAAGGATTGGTTGCAGTTCCCCAACTTGAAATTGCTGCTTTTGCAGCTGTATTTGCTAAACGAGAGTTCGAATCATCATCCGACTTAGAAAGCGCCAAGCCATACATATAAAGATCAGCTTTTCCAGCACCACTTGCCTTAGCCTCGCTAGACAATGGCCCCACCGGAATGTAATGAATATATCCTGTGTCTTTGGTACGGTCAGTCAAAACGTTCGTAGCGGATTCATTTGCACCTGCCTCGCGAAAAACCATATATGCATCTGTTGGTAAAAGTGCAATACCTTCACCTGTCGTATCACTAAGGCTTTCATCTGACAAAGTTTCAAGTGCAAAACAAGACTGGCTTAAACATAAACCAATGAAACTCGCTAAAACGGTTTTTTTAAAATATACCGTATAATTGAGTGTAGTCATCTATGACTTTCCTTTGTTATACGATGCTCCGCACCATATTATTATTTGATATTCCTACTCTTTCATGCGTTTTTACACGCCTGACATTCCGTGTCACTGAGTATTATGTTAGCCAATTCACATATTTATAATATAGAACTTATCTGATTATCGCAAAACTTTAGCGACTGCACATATTATTTTCCGATGAATGAATGCGTTCTTACAAAATATATAATATTAAAATATATACAATCAGCTTGGATAATTACTTAAATAAACATCACTTTAAGTGCACAAAAATGATTCTACGTTATTTATAATTCGATAGATTTCTTAGCAAAATTTTAGTGAACCATAACAGTTAGGCACTACATTTTGTGTAGATAATTTTAAGTCTTTTAAACCTATTGATACCGAACGATCACTCAAATTGACAGGTGATACAGTTTTAGTAATTCCTGACCCAAATAATGCTTGCAAGCCATCACCCGTATTTACGCTAATTTTATATGCAGGTTCTTGCAATTTTTGACCTAAAATTGTTGCAAATTGACCATAAACAGATGAAATATCAATCTGATCTGTTGGAGTAATATCACCTAAATTAACTGGGTCTTGCATTGATAACCACCAACCCTTAAGCGCAACTTCTTTTGCACCAGGCCATTGTAATGCTTGTTGCTGCAATGCCAAATAGACAGAACTATTAATTGGTAAATTATGAATATATCCAAGATCTTCACTAAAATTAATATCCGCTTTTAACCCTGTTACTGTCGTATTTAATTTAATAAAAGTATTTTGTACGCAAATAAACAAAGCAACACATGCCTGCTGATTCAAACTTGCCCCCAACTGTCCTGAATTCTGGTTAATTGGAATATCTGGAATAAGTGCAGAAGCATTTACATTGGCAGAGGTCAAACGATTACCACTAACTACAGCATTATTTACGGTAAATGGGGCAACCATAGAAGGAATTTTAATTCCTTTATTGGAACCACTACTTCCTGCTCCATATCCAGCGGTTAGTCCTTGATTGCTCCCACAACCAGAAGTACATAAAAGAATTCCGATATCTGCTGTTGTGTTTACTGTTTCACCTGGTTTTAAACCAAATGTTCCTTCTTTAGTTGTTGCATTTCCATAACCATCTACCACCATATATCCTGACAGTGTATTAATACCATTTGGCTGATCGTTATTGGTACCTACGGTTAACAAACCTTGGGCCTTTTCTGAACTTACCCTTAACCCTACCACCTCACGTGTTGACGCTGACTGCGGGTTCCTAATTGCGAACTCTAAAAATGGATTAGTAAGTTTAGCCGATGAAGATGCACGCTCTGCTGACGTAGCACCCTGCCCACTAATGCTTAGATTATCAATATCAATATCACATGCACCTGCACCATTTACCCCACCGCAACCTAACTGTAATTTTTTAATATTTGCATTGAGTTCAAGCTCAGCTTCCATACCTAATTTGTAAAATCCAATATTACTCCCTGGTGCATTTTTACTCTGCAAATTTGCTGAATCTGTAGGTGATATGTAAGACAAGCTCATCAGCGCCTGACCCGTTGTTTCTGACATTTGTTCATCGGTCATAACACTTAAATTCGAGTTTGCGTAAACCAATGGCACACTCCCACAACTCAGCGCAAAGATTGCCCATGTTAAAGGCTTTAAGCCTATTTTTTGTAAATTAAACATCGCTCTATTCCTTAGAAAAATTTGGATTTCCTATCTAAACTACCCCAAACAAAATATTTCAAGATATCTAAACAATTTGTATTTTTTATTGTTTATATTTTTTTAGTATGTAAGTATTTTTCAAGATTTACTTGTGATAAAAATCACAATACAAGCAATTTAGTTAAAATTTCAAGCACATTTAATGTAATCTTACAAAACTCATATGTTGTTCGAATACTAATTAAAAACCATATCATTAAGAATATTTTATTAATATATTGTATTTAATCGTTTTATGTCACACCTAGTAAAGCAAAATACAATATAGTGACTCCCATTATTTTTAATTTTAAATCAATATCTTCGGACATAAAAAAAGCAGCTTAAGCTGCTTTTTCAAATAAGAATAACTCAACAAAATTTGAGAGCACCATAGCAGTTTGAAACTACATTTTGATTTTTCAATTGTAAATTTTGCAATAAGATTGAAGCAGGTTTACCGCCAAGTGATGGATTCGTTGCTTTATTTAAATCAACAACCAAAGCTTCTGGTGTTTCAATAACCTTATTTTGCAGCGCTTCTACTGCCTCACCAAATCCTAAGTTAATTGTTTGATTACTATTTTTTAATTGGTCATTCATCAACGATGCAACTTGAGCATAAACCGAACTAATATCCACAGGATTTGTTGCCTCTAATTTGCCAAGTTGTACTGGATCAGCAAATGACATCCACCAGCCTGTTTTTGCAACATCGGTTGCACCCGACATATCCAAAAGATTTGTTTTATTACGATCTTCATCAGCAATATTTGCTCCAGGCCAAAGCAATGAAGTACTTTGCATTGCTAAATAGCCCCCTGTTCCCTTCAAAGGAATATTATGAATCATACTTAAACTTTGAGAAAAACTTACACCTACATTCAAATTTTTAACAGCAGAACCTGCTTTTAATTTCACCCGAGCATAATCTACTCCAAGAATTGATGGATTTAATGAAACAGCCAATTGATTATTCGGTCCTGCATCCAATGGAATATGGTCTAAAGTAATATTAATACCATCAATCAGCGCACTCGCTTGTCGTGAGCCATTCACCTGGAATGCTGGGGTAACAAAATCAACTTTCATAGATGGCAATGTAATACCGTGTGTTTGTGCATCATTTGGCAAACTCGTAAATGACGAACCAAGAATCCCCACAACTTTAATATTTCCTTTAACAATCTCATCTGCTTTTTTACCAAATGTGCCTACAGCAGTATTCACCGTCCCCGAAGTTGCTGCAATTTGCATAAACCCACTTAAACTTTGAATCCCATCTGTCGTTGAAGCCGTTGCTCCATTATTCACACCTGCAGACAATAAGGCATCAATTTTTTCAGCACTAAAACGAATCCCCTTAAGCTCTCTTGTTGAAGAACTTTCTGGATTACTAATCGCAAATTCCATAAATGGATTTGTCATTTTACCACTCGTCGATGCTCGACCTTCACTATAAACAGGATTTCCTACTGCATCATAAGAACTAGGTAAGCCACTTAACGACAGATTCTTAATGTCAATATCACAACCACCTGCACCATTTACTCCTCCACATCCTAATTGTAGATTCTTAATATTGGCATTTAGTTCAATTTCTGCTTCCATGCCTAACTTATAAAAGCCAATTTTATTTGACTGACCATTAGTCACAATCCCCTTCATTGGATTTTTTGTCGCTGCAGGATCGATATAATTTAAACTCATCAACGCCTGACCTGTTGTCTCTGAGAGCTGTACATCTGTTAATGGCACCATTCCTTGAGCATTCACCAATCCTGTGAGTCCCATTGAAGCCAATGCCATGACTATTCCTTTATGCATTTTCCTATTCCTAGTTCTATTTTTTTTCTTACAAGATAGATTATTTTTAAGTTATTAAAATAATCTATTAATTTCACCACCAAACAAATAAAAACTAACAATCACATCAGCTTTTCTACGCGACAAAAACCATTAATTTTTATATGTTTAAAAATTAATCATAACAAAAAAAGTGATACTAATCAGTGTATTTTTATCGCATTGATCCACAAAAAAAGCGACTAAAGTCGCTTTTTAAATTCAAAAATTCAATTGTTTAACAAAATTTCAAACTACCATAACAGTTAGTTACTACATTTTGATTGACCAATTTTAAATTCTCCAAAGTTAAAGTTGCTGGATTCACCTTTGTATAAGCACCAATATCTATATTCATTTTTTTTGTAATAGGCTGACTAAATAAGGCATTCAAAATATCTCCTCCACCTAATGAAATAGGATTTGCCGTTAAATCTTGAGTAATTAAAGTAGCAACTTGAGGTAATACTGATGAAATATCAACAGCGGTTGCCCCTTTTAAATAACCTAAATTAACTGGCTCTGCAAACGACATCCACCATCCTTTTTGTGCTACATCTGTACTCATCATTTGATTCAAAGTTTTACCAGTAGTATCTGCTGAATCCACATAACTTCCTGGCCACAATAAAGCTATTTGTTGCAAACTCAAATATCCACCATTTCCTTCTAAAGGAATATTATGAAACATACTTAGTGCTTGCTTAAAAGTTACATTCATATTTAAATTTGATAATGTCGACCCCTCTCCCATCTTAAATGTAGAATTACATACCCATACAATACATTGTTGATTATTATGGTTATCAGGATCTCTAATATTGACATACAACTTATCATTATCCCATTGAGAACATGATGCACCCGAACAATTTTCTGGTCTTGCCAAAGGAATATTATCCAAAAATACAGAAACATTTTGAGCAATGGCTGTTGTTAAGCGATTTCCATTAACTTGAAAACTTGGCATTGTAAAACCAACGCCTTGCATTTCTGGTATTGTAATACCTGTCGTCTGACCCAATCCTGTATTTACAGAGTTTGGATAACTTTGAATCCAATGCTTTCCTAACGCATCAATATATGCACCAATTGACTGATTCTGAACAGTACCAAATTTTCCAGGTGCAGTATTTACTTCACCTGTTGTAGATGCAATACGCATAAAACCGCTAAGTGTTTGTATTCCATCTGTACTACTAGGTTGTGCTAAATTTTCTAACCCTGCTGTTAATAATCCTGTAATCTTTTCTGCACTAAATCTAAGGCCAACAACCTCTCTTTTTGATGCTGAATCAGGATTACTAATTGCAAACTCCATAAAAGGATTTGTTAGTTTTGCACTTGTTTCAGCCCTATTTTGAGTTCCATAATTCGGAGAATCTGCACTTGAAGAGTTATATCCAGCAGGTAATCCACTCAAAGATAAATTTTTAATCTCAACATCGCAAGCCCCAGCCCCATTTGTTCCACCACAGCCTAATTGTAAATTTTTAATATTAGTGTTCATCTCCATTTCGGCTTCCATACCTAATTTATAAAAACCAATATTTTTATCTGTACTATATTTACCCATTAAATTTTTTGAATCTGTAGGAGCAAGGTAAGTTAAGCTCATCAATGCTTGCCCAATTGTTTCAGACATTTGCTCATCGGACAATGTCGTCAAACCCGTTGCTGCATATGTTGAATTTAATTCCATACTTCCAACTATTAGTAACGCAAGGCTTAAATATTTTAATTTGTACATGAACACTCTCCATCCATTGCAAATGCTCGAACAACTTTAGTGGGTACCTGAATTATTTTTATATTCAGTATTTCTTTTTATGCGATACAAATCACATTAAATTCTTTAAATTATTTATAGCATAATTTTAAATGACGCTCAAAAAGTATATTTTTTATCCGATAAAAACCAATATGTTAAGTTAAAATTACAAATATTATTAAATATATTTAATAACAATTATATTACTTGATTTAAAAAACAAAAAAGCAAGCCGAAGCTTGCTTTTAAAATTAGCGTGATATTTTAAGCTTTAGGTAGGGTCACACCTGTTTGACCTTGGTATTTACCACCACGATCTTTATATGAAGTTTCACAAACTTCATCAGATTCAAAGAACAACATTTGTGCAACGCCTTCACCTGCATAAATACGTGCGGGCAAATTGGTTGTATTAGAGAATTCTAAAGTGACGTGACCTTCCCACTCAGGCTCAAGTGGGGTGACGTTTACAATAATACCGCAACGCGCATAAGTCGATTTGCCCAAACAAATGGTCAAAACATTACGTGGTATACGGAAGTACTCAACTGTACGAGCCAAAGCAAATGAATTCGGCGGAATAATACAGACATCCGATTCAATATTAATGAAACTTCTTTCATCAAAGTTTTTAGGATCAACAATAGCAGAATGTACATTGGTGAACACTTTGAATTCTGGTGCACAACGAACATCGTAGCCATAGCTTGAAACACCATAAGAAACAATCTTTTCACCTTGTTCATTTACACGAACTTGGTTTGCTGCATAGGGTTCGATCATGCCGTGTTTTTCGCTCATTTCGCGAATCCAACGATCAGATTTAATCGCCATTTATAGATATCCAAAAAACAGTGTTAATTGCGCAGTACTTTAACGTAAAACGATACTGAAAGAAATGAGTACGTATTTTTCATGAACTAAAACAATCAACAGACACAAGCTAGATTGGAAATCTAGCACTGAAAAATAAAGATAAAATATTCATTATAATGTTGCCAAAGCCGAATAACTCAATGGAACAGAAAAACTAATTAATACTAAAGAAGCTGTACGTTGCATATTACATTGATTCAACCAACTAATTTTATTGGATGCCAAGACCGAACCAATCATAATCCAAAAAAAAGCAATCGGTACGATCAGCAATAAAAATGTCAGCATATGTGCACTATATGCCGTAGTACTTTGCCACACAAATACTGGAAAAATAGCCGTTGCGAATAATAATGCTTTGGGATTCAACAGTGTTGCTAAAAACAACTCACGAGGACGAATACTTGGTTGAGTAAAATCTTCTCGTACTGTTGCAGTACGCCACAACTTTACTGCTAAATAAAAAATATAAGCAGCACTAAAGAGCTTCAAAATGACAGGAATCATTGGAAATTTTTTTGATACTGTGCCAATGATCAATCCCCAAATTGAGATTGCAATGAGGTAGCCCAGTGCTTCAGCAGGAATTAAACGTAAAGATTTACGAATACCTGACTGAATACCAGAAGATGCTAAAAGTGTATTAGTTGGACCAGGTGTCAATAAAATGGTGATGACTAAGCCAACAAAAAACCATGAAATCATTAAATGACCTCACTATTCAATTGAGCGCAGATTAAATCAGTTTGTGTCACTTAGCAAAAAATTAATTGTAAGATGAGATATTTTTTTGATTAATTTAAAATATTTGTTATTTAAAAACATATATTTAACTATTATTCAAAATATATTGACCTAAAGGTCACCATAGAATGAAAATGTGACAAATATCACACTAAATTAATATAAATCAGTTAATTACATAGTTTTTAATACAACATTAAATACATCTATTTACATATTTAAGGTTATATTCAGTCTGATGAGTTAATCTTTAACATCTCGCATTTACAATTTATCTATAACTACAGCAAATCACTGTCGTTTTTAAATGTAATCATGCACAATCATCTTTTTCTTATTTTAATCATTATTTATGGCAAAGCATTTTTTTCAGTCCTGGCTCCCTTCGCCTGAAAGAGTCAACAGTTTGAAAATCATCAAGATTTTTGGTAAATATGCCTCAAATCCTCAGCTTTGGTATGTCAATCGTAAATCTATTTCTAAAGCAGTATTTATTGGTACATTTTGGGGAATTTTACCTATTCCACTACATAGTGCATTGATTATTATCACTGTTTTATTATTTGAAGCCAATTTACCCATTAGTTTATTGTTGGCTTGGATCATGAATCCATTCACCATTGTGCCAATTTTAATTTTTGCATTTTGGATTGGTACACAAATTTATGGTGTACACATGATTAATAAAGATATGCTCCTTGGCGTTTTTCATCAAATTGTCCATTGGATTCAAAATTTTGGACATGGACATATCGATTTTAGTCTAGCCAAAATTTTAGCTACAGGATTATTGATTGAAGCCCTACTATTTGCAGTAGTTTTATTTACGCTTACACGTATTTATTGGCGTTGGACAGTCATAAAAAAATGGCGTAATCGTCATCAGTAAACTCAGTTTTCGTACTTCAAATAATATTTATAATCAATTAGTTCAAAACGACTTCTATGAGTTCTGAGTGCCCCGTCGATAAATCACCATTGAGCCATTGCCAATTTTCCACTAACTTAATCACATCATTATCGAGCAACTCAATATGAGTTGTACACTGCCCTGCTCTTAGCTCACCTGTTACGGTCAAATGCTGATAACAAATCTGAAAGCTTTCTGCATCTAACATTTTCCCAATAATAGAGCCAAGCTGAACCACGCCTCCTTCATAATGTGCAGTGATTACACTCCCTTTTTGGTTGTAATAAAAACGTGTGGCGCTATTTACATCACCATTAGCTGTGTTGGGTACACTCATAAAAACTTTATTATTCAATATATTTAAATTTTTCATTTATAATTTCCTCAAAATTTTTCTCTTTTATAAAACAATAAAATTTACTTTTAAATTCTCTAAAAGTAGAAAAGCCTGAACAATATCAGGCTTTTCTACGCAAAATTAATGCGATACAGCTCGAAGTTTTAGTGACCCGTAAATGTTTTTTTCATATCTCTTGCAAATTATACGTTCTGATCTGCTTTGGCTTTTTCATTCACAAGCTTAGCTTGTTTCTCTGAAGTAACTTTTAAGGCTTTATCATTTTTAGCTTTTGCACGAGTAGCCTCTTTATCTGCTTTGGCTTTCGCTTTGCCAACTTTTTCATCAGCTTCTTTTTTCGCTTTCATTTCTTTCACATTTAATGCCTGTTTTTGCTTATCAACATGTGGTTGAGCAACAGCAGTTGTAATTTGTTTTAACGTTGGTGTTGCTGTTGTTGAGTTCGCCATCACAGGTACAGCAATAATTGCAGTAGAAACAGCAAGAACAACAGTTTGAATTAAAGCTTTCATCACTAAACTCGATCTATATCGTATTATGTATTGGTTATGATTAGGCACCTTAACTGAGGACAGCTTATGAAAAAAATGTAACTGGTTTGTAATCAAAACATTTAAGTGTGTTTTTTATATACAAACTACGCCATCTGTTTCTTCTACAATAAAAAACCCACTGTTTAAAGTGGGCTTATTAAATTTTTTTAGTGAAATATTAGAAAATTCTGCTTTTATTCTTTTCAACTTTAGGTAATTTATCGGCAATTTTTTGTGCAATCTCTAAATAATTATCAGCTACAGCATCACCTACAATGACAGAAGGCTTACCTGCGTCAGCATTTTCACGAATTTGTACGTTTAAAGGTAAACGCCCAAGCAGTGGAATATCGTACTGAGCAGATAATTGATCGCCACCACCTGTACCGAAAATTTGTTCTTCATGTCCACAGTTCGAGCAAATGTGTGTAGACATATTTTCAACGACACCCATCACTGGAATGTTGACCTTATTAAACAATTCAATACCTTTAACAGCATCCATAAGTGCAACGTTTTGCGGTGTCGTCACAATGATTGCGCCCGTTACAGGAATACGTTGTGCAAGAGTCAATTGAATATCACCTGTACCTGGTGGCATATCAATCATCAATACATCTAAATCAGGCCAAAGCGTTTGATTGAACAGTTGCATAAGCGCACCCGTTGCTTTTGGTCCTCTCCAAGCCACTGGTGTATTTTCCTTACCAATCAAGTGTCCAATGGATAATACAGCCAAACCATGTGCTTCAAGCGGTACGAAATTTTCACCTTCAATTTTTGGTGTCATACCTGAGTTACCCAACATGGTTGGGATACTTGGACCATAAATATCAGCATCTAATACACCGACTTTTAAACCAAGTTGCTGTAATGCCAAAGCAAGGTTTACTGTAGTAGTCGATTTACCCACACCACCTTTGCCCGAAGACACCAAAATCACATTTTGAATACGCGGATGTTTTGCAATATCACGTTGTTGTGGTGCAGCTTTTTGAATCGGTGGATTATTTGGATCTTCTTCAGTTTTCGCAGATGCATCCATCACAGGTGGTAATTTGGTCGGTTCTGCTTGAGTCTGAGTTTCGGTCTGAGGCTTGCTTGAACAACTATGCCCTTCTTGACCATGTGAATGACTTGAACAGCCTTCACCATGTTGAATTTTTTGCTGAATTACATGCATATTCAACTCTTGAATACCATGTGCCTCTAAAGCACTTGCTAAATCATCATGAATTTTTTGTAAATGATCAGCTTCTTCTGGAAAGGTATTGATGGTGATCTGTAAAATTTTACCTTCCACATTAACCTGTGTAATACGATCTTTTAGCGCATTACTCGATTCAGGCAAAATATAGTTTTGTAATACGTGCTGAACGCCTTCTTCATTCACCTCCGGAGCAGGTGAAAAGACTGATTTAAGAGAAGAAAGCCACGACATACGATGCTCCAAGGCAAAATACAACAAGAAGTACAAAACGTACTAAGGTAAACATGAAGCTATAGTTTAACGATAAATTGCACTCAGGTTAAGTTAATAAATAGGGTTCATTTGGGTAAATAATTTAAAACTGCATTTATAGATGTATTAATATTTTTTTAATGACGTTAATAACAAAGCTTTTAATGATTTTAACGAGATAAAAAGTACATTATTTAGACAAAATTAATATTTCATATACAAAATCAAATTGTTTTTTGAGCTATGGTCTAGTTTAGTCCATCATTTTAAGTGGTTTTCTTGAAAGAACCACAACAATAATCAGAGAGTGTTCATGAAATCTATATTTGCATGCATCATCGCATTGACTATGTCGGCTTCAACTTTAACTTTTGCAGCAAGTGAAACAACTTCAATTCGTACTGTCACAGGTCAAATCGTCTCTATTGGTGACAGTTTTAGTGATGTGGTAACTCGGCTAAACCAATCACCTAAATCTATGAATACTTATGAAATTAAAGAGGACAATGTGGTAAAAACTGTTTCTGATTATGTGTATGAAATTTCAGGTATCACCTATACCTTGACAATCATTAATAACCAAGTACGTAAAATTGTATGGTCTAGAAACTAAGATATTACTATATTTTCAAAACTCATCTTCATTCTAAAACAATAGAATTCCAAAAGATAAAACCACCGCTTTTATATTTAAAACAGTGGTTTTATTTTTCTATTCACGACAAATAGCGATGGTAGAAACACTCAAGTCTTTAACACCTAACCTTATGCTTTCGGTGCCGTATCGTCTTTTTTAGAAACATTTTCTGCTGTTGTTGACTCTGAATCTTTACTTTCATCCGTAGAATCATCAGATTTGTGTTTTAAATCATTGAGGACTTTTTCCCCTTTAAGTAAAGCTTCTTGCGCTTTATGCTTTAAATCATCTGCGACTTTTTCAGCACCTAATTTTGCTTCTTTTGCTTTAAGTTTTAGATCATCAGCAACTTCAGACGCTTTATTTTTTAAATCATCAAATGTTGTCATGTTATTTGCTCCAATGGTTTTATGTCTTCTCTTTTATAACAACTGAGCATCTATAAAAGTAAAAAAAATGCAATTTGCAATTATTGTCCTACACAATGTTACGAATAAATTATACACTCAACTTCAATTTTTAATTTTACTTACAGAATAGAGATTTGAATGAACGCTGAAATCAAAACCAAAATGATCAAAATATGTGAACAAAAAATTGTCTCTAAAGGTGAAAATGTCGGACTTTCCTTTTATGCTTTTTTCGCCAATAAAAATGATGATCCCGCAACACTTATGCAAGTGGCAACATGGTGGATTCAAACACATCGACTCGATCATTTTGAAAAAGCTTTAAAAGTTAAACATCTCGTTGAAAGTGAACTTTAAAAAAAGTTTACTTTTAAAATAGTTCTGTAAAATTTTGCATATGAGTAAAAATCCCATCTTGGCGTTTGTATTGATCTATTTGTGGCACTAAACGTTGAAAATGTTCAGAATTTACATGTACGTCTAAAGCATTTCTATCTTGCCATTCTTCAATAAAAACAAAATGCCCCTTATTTTTAAGATCATGGTAAAGATCATAAGAAATACAGCCCTGCTCTAACTTGGTTTTCTCTACCAATTCTTTATATAAAGGCAAAACGATGTCAATCTTATCAATTTGGATAAAGTCTTCTGCGATCAATTTCAACATTTGAAAAATTTTCCGTTTGAGATGCTCTATATTTAGCATAGTTTATTATAAGGGCGGAATTTGTAACGCTTTATAATTTGCAATTACTTTTTTATTGTCCCTCATTTTAAATATCCCTTTGCCTATATATAAATATAGGAAATGACCAGTTATAACACCTATAAATAGTGGAATGATTAAAATAATGAAGCCAATCAAACCAAAGTACAAACTCTCGCTTAATTCAGCCATTCTGCCATCTAAAAACTGAAAGAAAAATATTAAGCCGAACCAAATAAAGCCTAATTTATAAAATAATTTAAATATTTTTTGAGGCTCAAAAATTTTAAGTGGTGAGGTGAATAATCGAAAAATACAGCTAAAACACACAAATCCAATCAATATCAACATTGGAGTGAGATAAACGATGACTTCTATGCCCCGCTTCGCGCTTCGATCAGAAGCTGATACAAATAAATCGCCATGATAAAAATTTAAAAATAGACAAAATGGAATCACCAAACTGAGTACAGAACCTACACTCGCAAACATGGATGATAAAAATAATGACCAAGATCGCATGAGCTACTCCTCTTCTAATCTTGGCTTTAGCATCTAATTTTGAATTGTATTTTATTTGAATGCTGTGTGAAATTTAGGTGAAGTTTTATGCCAAACCACACCTATCATTTCCATACATTTATTATCTATTTTGACCAATATACTTTACGAACGAACATTCCCCATAAAGCTCACTGTACCAAACAACCAAATAAACAACACAAAACAACGACCTTGGGTAAAACAATTCAGTTCAGAACCATGCAAAATATTATGACGTGTTGCACTCACAGTCGAGCTACTATCCATTTTATAAGCGGGTAATTCTGAAAAGTACGGATTTAATTCATGAGCAATTTTAGCCTTATGCCATAAACTCTTAATTTCATGCCCTTTTAAGCCAGGAACAATTTTATACACATCAATAAATTTACTGTCTTGTTGTTTTAAATAGCCATGTTGAACCAGTACAGCCGTAAGTAATCCTTCCAAAAGCGCATAAAGCACAGGAACACAACCCACATAAAATTCAGATTGATAAAGTTTAAAACTTTGCACCAAAACCGTTTTAAATTGTTCTTTTTGCTCACCTATTTCCAATGTATCAAAGGCTTTGAGCATTTCAGACTGGAAGAATGTGCCATTCACAACATCCAATAAATCAAAAGTTTTAACATCATCTACATCATTGATTAATTTCCAAAAATGTAACAAGTTCAAGGCATCATTGGCAAATTTTGTACCAATTGGCTGTTCTAAATTTTCTGCAATTACATTGAAATACGATTCATCGACAGCAAGGTTCTGCAATGTTTTGATTAAAAATGAATGCTCATCTTCTGAAATATCTTCAAGATAATTTTCAGCCTGTTTGAGAATGTTATTTTCTAACTGCTGTTTGGCTTTCAAATTTTGGGGAATCCGTGTTACTTCACGATCAAAATCATCATGGTCAATGTCATTAAAATCATGATTAATCATCTATAGGCACTCAAATCGGACGGCATCAAAGCGACATTATCGCTATTCTTTGGCAAACAATATACAGAAACATTATTTTGAAAACATTTCACCGATTCTATTGTGCATCTTCACAGCAATTACGTTAAAATCGATGACCTTATATAAAATACGAATGAGAGCGTCTATCCGTGCGTAATATTTTAGTGACTAATGCCCTTCCATACGCAAATGGCCCAATTCATATGGGACATTTACTCGGTTACATCCAAGCAGATATTTGGGTTCGTGCCATGCGTGCAATGGGACATGACGTGACTTATGTCTGCGCAGATGATGCTCACGGCACTGCAATTATGCTTCGTGCAGAAGCAAATGGTATTAGCCCTGAAGCGCAAATTGCGAATGTGCAAAAAGAACACATCCGTGATTTTGATGGCTTTAATGTCATTTTTGATCATTATGATTCAACGCATAGCGACGAAAATAAAAACCGTTCTTCAGAAATTTATATCAAAAACCGTGATGCAGGCAATATTGCCATTCGCCCTGTTACACAGCTTTTTGACCCTGAAAAAAGCATGTTCTTGTCTGATCGTTTTATCAAAGGCACATGCCCAAAATGTAAAGCTGAAGATCAGTATGGAGACTCATGCGAAGTTTGCGGTACAACCTATAATGCAACAGAATTACTCAACCCTCGCTCAACTTTGAGCGGTGCGACACCTGTTGAAAAATCATCTGATCATTATTTCTTTAAATTGCCAAACTTTGCAGAATATTTGCAAAAATGGACACGTGATGAAGGTCGTTTACCTGTTTCAATCGCAAACAAACTTGATGAATGGTTTGAAAATGGTTTGAACGATTGGGATATTTCTCGTGATGCACCATATTTCGGTTTTGAAATTCCTGATGCGCCAAATAAATATTTCTACGTTTGGGTCGATGCGCCAATTGGTTATATGTCGAGTTTTGAAAACTACATCAAAACTAAACGTCCTGAACTCAGCTTTGACGAGTATTGGAAAAAAGATTCTAAAAATGAGGTGTATCACTTCATTGGAAAAGACATCGTTTATTTCCACGCATTGTTCTGGCCTGCAATGCTTGAAGGTGCGAATTATCGTACGCCATCAGGTCTATTCGTCAATGGTTTCTTAACTGTGAATGGTCAGAAGATGTCAAAATCTCGTGGTACATTCATTAAAGCAGAAACCTATTTAGAGCATTTAAATCCTGAATATTTACGTTATTACTTTGCCTCGAAACTATCTGATAAAGTTGAGGATTCTGACTTGAATCTGGATGATTTTGTACAAAAAGTGAATTCAGACTTAGTCGGTAAAGTCGTGAATATTGCAAGCCGTTGTGCAAAATTCATTAACACCAAGTTTGATAATAAATTATCAACAACCTGTACAGAGCCTGAACTGGTTCAAAGCTTTATTGATGCAGGCGATTCGATTGCCAAATCTTATGAAGCTCGTGAGTTTTCTGCTGCAATTCGTGAAATCATGGCACTTGCAGACAAAGCTAACCAATATATTGATGAGAAAAAGCCGTGGGCTTTGGCGAAAATTGAAGGCGAAGAACAACAAGTTCATGATGTATGTTCTGTCGGCATTAATTTGTTCCGCCAATTGGCAATTTATCTTGCACCTGTATTGCCAACACTTGCAAGCCAAGTTCAAGACTTCTTGAAAATGGACAACTTCAACTTTGCATCAGGCAAAACTATTTTAGTTGATCATGAAATTGCGCAGTTCCAACCACTTATGCAACGTGTAGACCCGAAAGCTGTTGCCTCTATGGTTGATGCTTCTAAGGACTCTTTAGCTGCTGCGGCTGAACCTGTAAAAGTTGAAAAGAAAAAAGAAAAGAAAGCCGTTGAGAAAAAACCTGAACCTAAAGTCGGTGAAGCAGCTCTTAACACAAGCACCATCGGCATCGAAGATTTTATGAAAATTGACCTTCGTGTTGCAGAAGTTTTAGATGCAAGCACTGTTGAAGGTTCTGACAAACTTCTTCAATTGACTTTGAATGTTGGTGAAGCTGAACCACGTAACGTATTTAGCGGTATCCGTGAGTTTTACCAACCTGAAGACCTTAAAGGCAAATTGGTGGTGATGGTGGCAAACCTTGCACCTCGTAAAATGCGTTTTGGTATTTCAAACGGTATGGTTCTAGCTGCGGGCAATGGCGAAGGTGTTTGGGTGATTTCACCTGAATCTGGTGCTAAAGCGGGCGATAAGGTTTCTTAAGGTTTAATACTTTAAGATGAAAGCCTCTACTGATGTAGGGGCTTTTTATCACTTAAATCTATAATCACACTATTTTAATTATCTTGCTGCACTATTTTTCCATTTTCTTTAACTACATGACCATCATAAATATAAATCATTTTATGCTGTGCCACTGCTCTTTCTTGGGCTTCACTTTCCGGCGCCCCGATAAAATCAGGCATTTTGACAACAATTTGACTCGTTGTTGTACTCACGTTGATTAGATCAGAACAAGAACCAAAAGCGGGTGAAACACTAACTTTCTTTGTCGGAGCAATTTTTACGAAATACAAAGTGATTGGGCAACCACGTCCTCCTACGTCTTCCACAAGAAGCACATCATCGCCTTTCAACTGATAAATCCCCTCAACATCTAAACTATTGTTACCTTCTATCACAGGATTAACTAGTTTATTATTAAAATATAATGCACCACCTAGATATTCATTAGATTCTTTGATTTGAAACTGACCATAGCGTGTTTCATATATTTCTTCATTTGCATATGCTTGGCATACACCCCCATACATTAAACTTAAAAATAAAGCTTTATAAATCATTATTCGTGCTCTTTAATTCGTGTTGATTAAAATATTATATGCTCTGTTACGATTAGTCCTTTTATTGGGACATTTTGTGTTACCCTCACATTCCATGCATCGACCATTCTACGAAATCCACAATATTTTTTACAAGGTTTAATCACTCCTTCGATTGTTGTTCCCATGATTGGTACACTTATTTGAATTCCCCATTAGGTTATGTATTTGGCTTTTTTCTTCCGTAATCACCCAATTCTTATTTGAGCATTTCTATAAAGCCAAAATAGTTCCAACAACTTTTTGAAAAGCATTTTTCTACGGCTGTATCCGCAATTTGATGTGGGCACTCTTTATTTTTATTGTTATTATGATCATGGGAAATAGTTTCAAGAACTTTCTTTACATTGAATTAATTATAATAGTTGTTCCTTCAACAGTTATTTGTACACAACTTGAATAGAAAAATAAATACTGAAATAATTCCTTATTTAAATGCTACTCCTAAAACTAATTACTAAATTTTTCAAAAATGGGCAAACCATTGTAGTTCCAACAGGAACTAACGTATTAATGTTTATCACTTCATCCCAAAAATTAACTTTAATCCAAGTAAAGTCATTACCCCACCAGCAATACGGTCAAATACTTTCTTAAATTTTAAATACACACGGCGTGGCTTTTCCGCAGATAAAGCAACGGCAACAAGTGAATACCAACCTGCATCAATAAAAAAACACAACATCGGCAAAACCACATAAAAATAACTTGGAATTTCTTTTGGTAATAGTGCAGTAAAAATACTCGCCAAAACAATCGCAATTTTAGGATTACTGAGCTGAGTAATAAAACCTAAACGATATGCTTGAGCATAACTCATCACCTGAGCCTGACTATCTGCCTGCTCCATCGGTTCATTGGCATGTTTAATAATCTTATAGGCAAGCCAAAGTAAATATAGACCACCACAAATTTTTAAAACCAAATAGGCTGAAGGGACTGCCAATAAAATAGCCTGCAAGCCCATTACAGCAAGTAAGCCAAAAAAAGCTGCACCTGTACCTGTACCTAAAGCAGTAAACAAACCATGACGGCGTGAAATCGCAATCGAGTTTTTAGCTACATAAATAAACGTTGGACCTGGACTGATTGCACCGAGCATCAGCGCAAAAGCAATAGAACCCAATATAACTAATGATTCCAAGTGGCCAACCTTATCATTGAATAAATTTGCGTAATTTTACTGCAAAAATGAACTAAAAATTAAATTCTCTAAATAAAAAAATGAAATATTTAACCCCTAAAAAACCGTTAATTCATATTGCATGTAAGATACTGATTTTAACATATATTATTTACTTTATTTTATAATTTAAAAAGCTTAAACTAGTGCACATAATTAACAAATACTTAAAAATAAGTTCAATGAATTTAAAGAATACTTTTAAAAATATGACAATTGCTGAAGCACTTTTACTTCGTATTGATCTTATTACAAAGCGAGATGCTTTACAGCAACGTATAAATAACAACTTATTAATCAAAGCGGGTGCTAAACTCAGTGTGGCACCACAAAGTTTAATTCGTGAAGCATTTGCAGTAAATAAAGAAATTTACGAATTGACCCATCGTATTAATGCGACCAATGCCGCTACAAAAACGATTCATAATCGTAAAATATTAAATGTACTTGCAGATCGACAAGCATTGAAACATCAACAAATGATTCTTCAGCAAGCAATTGATAAGGTGAATGAAGACTACCATTTATATAAACAAGATCCTTCATGGATTCATACTATTTCTATGAATGACTTACAGAAACATTATGATGAGATCACAACTCAATTACATCAGTATAATTTAGAAATTCAGGCATCAAATTGGAAAATTGATTTAATTTAAGCCATTCAAATATGCAATAGCTCAGGATAGATCTGGCAATTTATCATTCAATCTATCCGCTTAAATTAAATCGTTATTTATTTTCAATATTCAGTTCAGTATTGAAATCACCCACATTAAGTCGATAATCTTTTTCATATACAGGCATACCTGCAATATGAATTGAACGAACCTCAGTCTTTGTCGGTGTTGGTGCTTTTTGGTCACATCCTGCCAACATACATATGACGAATACACTCAAACCTATCGATAATTTTTTCATCACAGATTCCCATTCATTATTTTTATTCTTTACAGCATAGCACTCCTGCTTAAAAAATCAGCTCATCATTCAATTGTTATTGTAATAATCTATTTTCAATATTTTATGTTTTGCATCTTAAAATGAATAACTTAATTTACAGATTCTTTTAAACACGGCGAACTTTTTGACTTAAAGTCTTTACCCCATGTTCGATAGCCTTGAGTATCAATATGAAAACGATTATTTCCATACATACCTAAACCCATCTTCAATTTTTTACCTTCAGCTTGCCAAAATTGACATAAGGCTTTGACCAATAATTTACGATCTTGCTCATGTGTTTCTTTCGGATCAAGTACATGAAAATCGACTGCATAATGATAAACGAGCTTACTTTGCTTAGCCCCATTCACACAGGTATTGAGCGATGGACTACGATACATTGCTGTAATGGTGTAACGTTCAAAATATGCATCACGATACAATTGATCGAGTAGTTTTAAACTCCCAATAATATTATTCCAATACGCTTTCGGTGGAATAGCAAAACGCTCTGATTCACATGCTTTCACCATGACATTACGATTGGTCATAATTTCAAGCTTTGTTGGTGGTTGTGTTAAATATTGGCGTATAAATTGAAAATAATCATCTACAAGTTTAGGATCTTGCTCGGCTTTCCAATGATTAAACTTTTCTTTTAACTCATTTTTATTTTCTGATTTCTCCTGAGTTGGATCTTTTTTCATATCACAACCCATAATAAATAATGTACTCAACAAACTGACTATAAAAATAATTGTTTTTATTACACTCACTTGGGTTCTCTTTTATTTAGATTTGTTAAATCAGATAGATATATCAAAAAATGCTTTTATTTTAATCGTCATCATTCACTTTAACTTATCTGATCTTTAAGTAACTCTCTAAAGTTTAAATTTAAAAATGAATGATATAAATAGTAAGGGTTTTGATCAAAAAAATGTCCGTTAAATATGTGAATCGGCTTTCAAACCAATCTCATGCGAAAGCATCATCAAACGGAAGAGTAAATTTGGGAAAATTCGCTCGAAACAACTACCATTCTGAAAATACAGCATCACACTAAATAATGTCTTTTTATCAATTATAAGAATGTCGTTGTAAAACTTATTACATATACAATGTACTCAACTTTATAAGGAATTGTCTATATGTCTATGTTTGATCGTATTGCCCAAACTGTGTCTTATCAAACATTGACCTTAGATTCACCTGTTCAAATTACCATTAAACGACTCGATCAAATTCATCCACACATTTCGGGCAATAAATTTTTTAAACTGAAACACAACCTACTTGAAGCACAAAAACAAGCTGCAAAAAAAATCATTACCTTTGGTGGCGCATATTCCAATCATATTGCAGCGGCAGCTTATGCAGCACATCTGTTTGGTTTTGAGAGTATAGGTATTATTAGGGGTGAAGAGTTAGCAGATAAACCTTTAAATCATACCCTATCTAAAGCGCAACATTTTGGCATGCAACTGCAATTTTTTTCACGAGAAAAATATCGTCAAAAAGATACAGAAGCATTTTTACAACAACTCAAAAAAGAACATCCTGATGCCTACATCGTACCTGAAGGCGGTAGTAATGCGCTTGCCATTTTAGGCTGTCAGGAAATATTAACCGATGATGATCGTAAAAATTATGATGTGATCTGCTGTGCCGTCGGTACAGGTGGAACAATTTTAGGACTCATTGAAGCAAGTTCGACTCATCAAAAAATTTTAGGCTTTTCAGCACTTAAAGGTGAATTTTTACAAAAAGAAATTGCTCTTAAAACGACTAAATCTAATTGGAAAATTACAGATGATTATTGTTTTGGAGGCTATGCCAAAACCACTGTTGAATTATTTACGTTTATACAAAATTTTGAACAACAATATCAAATTCCTTTAGAGCAGATCTATACAGGCAAAATGCTATTTGGACTTTTGAATTTAATCGAAAATAATCATTTTGCGAAAAATACTCGAATATTGGTGATTCATTCAGGTGGTTTACAGGGACGAAAAATGCCCTTTTCTGATTCAAATCAATGATGTAACAGCTAGAAATTTTTTGTCAAATCTGCAACTAAAAAGATACGCAAGAAATCGAAAGCAATATTGTCTATAATGCTGTGCTTTCTTCTCCCCCCTCTTGAGTGTGTCATGTCTTCCAACCTCTATGATGTTATTGTTCTCGGCGCTGGTGCTTCAGGTTTAATGCTTGCTGCCAAAGCTGCTGCCCGTGGGCGTAAAGTTTTAGTAGTTGAAAAAGCAAATAAAATTGGTAAAAAAATTCTCATGTCAGGCGGTGGTAAATGTAACTTTACCAATCTTTATGTTGAGCCTGAAAACTTCATTTCACATAATCCACATTTCGTTATTTCGGCACTCAGCCGTTATACCAATTGGGATTTTATCGGCATGGTTTGTGAATATGGCATCGAGTACGAAGAGCGGAAACATGGGCAATTATTCACACTCAATGGTGCGAAAGAAATTTTAGCCATGTTATTGAATGAATGTGAAAAAACAAAATCTGTCGATATTAAAACCAGTTGCGAAGTCAAAGCGGTTTCAACTGTTGATGGTAAAAATTTTCAAGTAGCCACAAATCAAGGTTATTTTGAAGCTGAATCGGTAGTTGTTGCATCAGGCGGTTTATCTATTCCAACACTTGGTGGTTCTGCTATTGGTTATGACATTGCCAAACAATTTGGACATTCCATTCACGCCACTCGTGCAGGATTAGTGCCGTTTACTTTTTCCGATCAATTCAAAGAAGTCACAACAAGACTCAGTGGTAATGCAGTAGAAGCAACTTTATCAAATGAACTCAATAGCTTTACTGAAGCCTTATTGTTTACCCATCGTGGTTTGAGTGGTCCAAGTTCATTACAGCTTTCAAATTATTGGAATGTTGGGCAAAGTTTTAACATTAACTTTTTACCTGCTGTAGAACTGTTTGAATTATTTAAAGTAAAAAAACAAAGCCATCCTAAAGTACTTTTGCGTACATTATTGGCTGAACATTTACCAAAAAGTGTGGTGCTTGAATTACAGACTTTAATTTGGGCTGAATGGGCTGAAACAGCAATAGGGCAACTCAGCGATGAAAAGCTTGAAAGCATTGCCAATAAATTACATCAATTTGAAGTTAAGCCTTCTGGTACTGAAGGTTACCGTACTGCAGAAGTGACTTTAGGCGGTGTCGATACCACTGAAGTTTCATCGAAGACCATGGAAAGTAAAAAACAAAAAGGTTTATTTTTCATTGGTGAAATTTTGGATGTTTCAGGACATTTAGGGGGCTTTAATTTCCAATGGGCTTGGGCTTCTGCACATGCAGCATCTGAATATGTATAAGTAAAATACCTTACAAAAAATTAAGCAGTTTGAATTGTCATTAATTCAAACTGCTTTTTTGTGACATCTAAATCAATATCATCCAATATAGAACTTATTCCAAATAATCCATTTGAAATAACTGCGCTTGAGATGTATGGGCACGTGCAATAGCTTGATCCATTGGATCTTGCGGTGCAATGCTCTGAATACGTTTTTCCAATTGGCTTAATTTTGCCAAAACAATCTTTTTAAAAATAGTGATAAATTTCATAGAAGTTCCTTCTTCTTCAGACCCAATCAATTACATTATCAATTAATATTTTATATATTAATAATTTAAATCTAATTTATTTCACATCAAAAGTCTATAACGATTAAAAATTATTCATCTTTTTGGTCATTTTTTTTAACTTGAGATCTGTCCGTGGAATCTTGTTTTTTCTGTATATCAGCACGAGATGTATCTTTATTGGCAAAAACAAATTTATAAGCACTTGCCAAAAAACCTACCGTAATTCCCGCAATAATAATAGGTGCAACGAATTTATTCGGCTTTTTATCGGTCATTGATTTTCTCCTTCATTTTTTATCAAATAGATACAAGTTCATTCAAAATACTATGCATATTTTTAAATAATATAAAGGTCATTGTGTACTCATTTATATTTTAATGAACAGGTGAATTCGGGTCATTTTTTTCCGATGAAGCGAATACTCCAAGACTATTTATTAAGCTTATGTTTTACAATCACATTCCAAAAATAGAATAATATTCATCCAATCTTAAAACAACTCAAATAAAAAAGTAAATTAGGGGATTTAGCATGTTCAGTTTGAAAGTGGGCTATACTATGTTCCCGCTCAATTTTTGGCAATTCAGGTATGACCTATCTTAGGCAAAGTGTCTCGCTTGATCTAGACACAGATGTCACTGCACAGTGTTTTTTACATACAACGCGTGATGAAAATTTGATTGGTATCGTTGAATTTAAGAAACCGAGTTATATTCTAAAATGGGGTGACTTAGAGTTTTTTCGTCGTCGTACTGAAGAATTGTCTGTTATGCCATTGCCTGATTGTATCAACGCGATGATTATTGATATTCGAGATGTCGCTGCCTTTTTGGATAATGAAGTTCCTATTATTCCATGGCGCTTAATTGAGGAAGATTGTCCAATTCGTTTAGTCGTTCCACAAGATCGCCTAGAACATTATTCAGGCATTTTTGAGCCAACATGGTTAAGCTGCGACCAAGCAACAGCGATTCAAGAATTACGTGAAATGATGGATATGTTTGTCCATTAAAGCTTAATTTAAAAATAAAAATATGGGGTATAGAAAAATCCTCAACTCTGAGGATTTTATGTTTAGAGCATCAATATTTTGAATCACACATCTGAGTTTTTCATTGATCTAACACTTACCCTGATCCAACATTACCAATAATTTTCGACTGCAATATTACCTTCACCACGACGGTTCATAGTCAAACCACGCGCTTTAAGTGCATCTTTGGTATCATCAACCATTTGTGGATTGCCACAGAGCATGACATGCGTAGTCGCAGGATTAAAAGCCAAACCTGCCTCTTTTTCTAATTCGCCATTTGCAATCAACACTGGTAAACGATCATGTAATATCGCATTTGGGTCACGTGTAATAATTGGAATAAATTTAAAACCCTGATGCCCTTCGCCAAAAGTTTCGGCAATCTCTTGAATTCGCGCTACATATGCCAACTCAGCTTCAGTACGTACACTATATACAAGATTGATATGCTGATACTTCGTCCATGTCTCAAAATCTTGTAGCATCGAAATAAATGGGGCTAAACCAGTTCCTGTCGCAAGTAACCATAAATCTTGTGGCAAAGGCAATTGGTAACGCGCTAACGTTAAAAATCCATAAGGAATTTTTTCCAAATACAGCTCATCGCCTACTTTTAAATGTTGCAAATTTGAGGTGAAAGCACCATCGGGTACGACAATTGAGAAAAATTCGAGCGTTTCATCAAAGGGTGATGACACCACTGAATATGCCCGAACCACCAATTCATCACCTACTTTTAAACCAATACGAGCGAACTGACCTGCGGTAAATTTAAAATGAGCAGGTCTAGTCATGGTGAAACTAAATAAAGTATTGGTCCAACGATGTACAGATAAAACCGTTTCTAAGCTAAATTTATCAATTGACATGATTTCTACGTGGCGTGAGTGATACAGCTCATGTTAGCATGACAGGCTAAATGATGAATAATTTTAAATGTTAAGGCGATCTCCATGCGTATGACTTTACGCCAATTGGCTGTGTTTGTAGCCGTGGCTCAAGAAGGTACCGTCACCAAGGCAAGTGATGCTGTTCGTCTAACCCAAAGTGCAGCAAGTATGGCATTGGCAGACCTCGAAGATGGTTTGGGTGCTCCACTCTTTGATCGCCTTGGAAAACGCTTACAACTCAATGATCTTGGTCGTTTTTTACTGCCACAAGCATTGGAAATTTTAGGTCGTTGTGATGCTTTTGAACAAGCAGCTAAAGGTGAACTGCAAAGTATTGATTTACGCATTGGCGCAACACTGACCATTAGTGATTATCTGATGCCTGATTTAATGGCTAATTTTTTGCAAATGCAACCAAAAGCACACTTGCAACTACAAGTGGGCAATACCCGCCAGATGATTGAAGCAGTCAATCAATTTCAGCTCGATTTAGCCCTCATTGAAGGCTCGTGCCATTTACCACAACTACAGTGTATCCATTGGCGTGATGATGAGTTAGCCGTGTGCTGTGCACCTGATCATCCTTTAGCACAATTAAACCGTCTTTTAAAACCTCAAGATTTTCAACAAGCGGAATGGATTTTACGTGAAGAAGGTTCAGGTACACGAGAAGTGTTTGATACTGCTATTTTAAAAGATTTGGAAAATGCCAATATTCGCCTCACACTTGGACACAATGAAGCTATTTTAAAAATTGTTGCTGGTGGCTTAGGCATATCATGTATTTCGAAACTTGCGATTGAACCCTTACTTGAAAAAAATCAATTGGTAATTCTCGATACGCCTTTTTGGCAATTAGCGCGCCCATTGTTCATGCTTGTACATCGTCAAAAATATCAAGGACCAGGTCTGAAAGCCTTTATGCAATTCTGTGACTTAAGATAATTTTTCTTGAATTCTCAATATCAAATTAAAAAACGCCATCTTAATGGCGTTTTTTATTAATTTTGATTGCTACCTTCATCAATGATCTGACTACGCTTTATTAAATCACTTGTGACACGAACATCAGCGGCGGGTCTTTCTTTCTGTTCCGACTTCTGTAATGCTTGTTCATTTTTTTCTAGTGAAGGCGCAATCACTTTTGCTGTCATTTGCCTTGTTTCAGTCTGATTAGAAGTTGTTTCATTCAATGCTTCACGTGACTTTTGTGAAAAATAAACTTGTTTTACATGTCCAACAGCTTTGCGCTGTTCAATCACGATATCATTTTGTTGTTGTGTATATAAATCTAGTTTAAAGCTTTGCTCAGCCTGATAATCCTGAAATATATTCCAAGTATAATAACCTCCCGCCAATGTGCCCATGAACAAAATGCTTAGCCATGCAAATACTTTAGTTGCTTTAGAACGATTTTGTTGTACAGGATCATGCCAAGATTGTACTTTCAATGAGGGCATTTTAAAAGATGAACCGTACCGGGTTTGTCGGAGACTTTTTTATTTAAGTTAGGCCACCTGACCTAACGGGTTAATCTTATCATAGT
>NZ_JBLYZK010000021.1:0-53614 GCF_048551395.1 Acinetobacter sp. TY1 | reverse complement strand
TGCATTCTACAGTATTTTTTATACCACGCAATACCTTTTTTAAATTATTTTCTTAATTCGTGTTTGAGTGGTTGTTTATTAGGCAAAATACAACTTTTCATCTATTTTTAAGTGCAATTGGGGCAATATTAGCAATTTTATTGTTATTTTTTTCATCATCATTCTGTTCTTGCCAGAGTAATGGTCGCACATCGATATATTCACAATAGCCCGCACTACCCTCCTCCACTTCATTATTGATCGTTAATTGGTAACAAAAGCTTCCAACATAGCCTGCACCTAAACCAAATTTAAAATCTCCACGGCTTCGGCCATATAAGTGAATATCATATTCAGCATGTTTCACTTCCCATTCAAATTCACGAGGGAGATACATTTCTTGTCGATTTGGTGTAGTTACTTTCGGATAAACCCGATGAACATTGAAGCTAACCTGTTCATCAATAAAAATAGGGGATTTATGATCTGCTGATCGTAAATACATACGCGACTGAATGATCTGATTAAATTGATTTTTTAATTGAATCAAAATAAGTTGCTGTTGATTTTTCAAATGAATCATTTGGTAGGTATAAAAGCATATCGGTAAATAAAGCACATTGATTGCACGCGCATATTCAAATGCACCTTGATGGTTAATCTCAAAAATTTGATTTTTATATCGAATAGAACCCTGACATTGACAAAGCAGTGACCAGTGATCATAAATACCAATTTTTAAACGATTGAACTGATGAATGATCGGCTGTGTTTCGATATTTAAATTGACCTGTAACTCATCATCATTCCGCTGTAAATGAAATCTAGGAAATGCACCACTTAATTGTTGTTTTTCGCCAAATTGAAAAAGTGTGTCCTTAAAGTGGCATTCATTCTGTTGAGAATAATTATGGATATGTCCTGTCATTTGTGGACTACTACTACTCAACACAAAAACAGTATCTAAGGGATTTGTAGAAATAGCGCTTTGATTACGCAAAATAGGAATATTGGGTTGCCCCGTGAGTGCTTTAAAATTGAAATAGTGTAATGGTGATGGTAAATCGGGAAGTATTAATCCTTGGTAAATAATTTTGTACCACCCCTTAACAGGATGGTAAGCGAGATCAAGCGGGAACCGCTCTGACTTAAGCTGCTTAGATTCATTGGATGGATGCATAAACAGCTTCATAATCAGGCTCCTTTTATCCCGCCCTATATTTCAAAATCTCTGATCTCATTTTTAGATTTTATTTATGCTGATTTTCGTGCCATAAAGGTTGTTACAAATCCTGATAATGCATAAATAATTGAAATAACCAAAATTCCTACAGGAATGTTATACGTCATTGCAGCAAGAATAAATACAATAATAGGTAAAACGAAAAATGGCACACGACTACGATCGACTGTTTTAAATGAGTAGTACTTGATATTGGAAATCATCAATAAACCGACTGCAACAATAATCACAGCATTTACAGTTTGAATAGCAACATCTTTTAAATCGAAAATAAGCGGGAAATCTCGCCCAACCCAAACTAATGATACAATCATAATGGCGGCAAGCGGACTTGCAACACCAATAAAGTAGCGTTTATCGACCACACCAATTTGCACATTAAAACGTGCTAAACGAAATGCAGCACAAGCTGTATAGACAAAACATGCAGCTAAGCCAATACGACCTAAATCATGCAAACTCCAACTATACATAAGAATAGCAGGTGCAACACCAAATGCTAACAAGTCAGACAATGAATCAAACTGCTCACCAAAGGCACTTTGCGCACCAATCGCACGTGCAACTCGACCATCTAAACCATCAAGTAACGCTGCAATAAAAATAGCATAAATTGCTTGCGTATAATCGCCATTCATACTGGCAATAATCGAGTAAAAACCTGACAACAACGCTGAGGTTGTAATCAGGTTCGGCCACAGATAGATACCACGACGCTTCACTTTATTACCTTCTTGCGTATGCTCTTCTTCTTCCACTTCAAACGTAATGCCATCGAAACTCGTTTGCGCTTCTGAAGCTTGATCGCTTTCGGGTTTATTTGTATTTGTCATTTTCGGATCCTACATGTGACCTTATTGCTTTTATTAAAAATTACTCACCAACCAACCAACGAACAGCGGCATGTCCACCCGTATCCTGCATACGTAAATGCGGGAATAACCATTGTAATGCTTCGTCAGCGTCTTGAGAGAATTTCCATGGTGGATTGATCACAAGTAAGCCACAGCCATTTAAACCAACTGGCGTATCATCTGGCCATACGCAAATTTCACATACCAACTGACGGCGAATACCCGTTTTGATCATTTTTTTCTCAAAACGTTCAATCATGGCACGGTCTTTAATTGGATACCAAACTGCAAAAACACCCGTAGGCCATTTTTTGTAAGCAGCAACCATCAACTCAACAAGTTGTGGGAAATCTTTACGTTCTATTTCGTAAGGTGGATCAATCATCACCAAACCACGTTTTTCCTTCGGTGGAATCACACCAAGTAAGCCTTCATAAGCATTACGTTCATGTAAGCCTGCACGCTTATCACGAATATTATAGTAGAGCTGTTGAAATACATCGCGCTGCATTTCAAAAATAGTCGCTTTATCAATATCACGCATGCCTTCAAGCGCAAACCATGGTGAACCTGGGTATGCACCTTTACCTGAACATGCACGCATATCTTCAACAACCTTAAGATATTGCTTTACGCCTTCAGGAGCATTACGTTTAATAGAATCATCAAGTTTTACAAGACGATGAATACCATTTAAAAACTCACCCGACTTTTGTGCTTCTGCTGTTGATAGATCGTATTTGCCCGCACCACCATGCGTATCGATATAACGATAAGGTTTATCTTTCGTGTTAAGACGCGAGAGTAGCTGTAGCAACAATACATGCTTCATGACATCGGCAAAGTTGCCCGCATGGAAATGGTGACGGTAATTCATGTTTCAATTATTCCTGAGTTCAACCGCTATTTTAGCACGAAAAAACATTTCTTCATCTTTCCACATTTGTTCTAAACTATTAGCTTGAATTTTTCTGTTGTTTTATTGGAATTTTATGGAAGCTACACTCCTCCCAGAGTCTTGGAATGTTGATCAAATTCTCGATGATCTTGATCAGCATGGTTTTACTTTTATTGACAATGCTTATCCATTTAGCTATACCCAACAACTTGTTGAAGAATGTACTTCAAATCTTAATCTTTTTCGTGAAGCTGCCATTCAAAATGGTGTCGTTAGCAATATTCGTAGTGATCACATTCTTTGGATTAATGAAGAATTAAAGATCGCTCAACAACATATCAATGCCCTTCAAGCACTTTCTCAAGTCTTAAATAGAAGTTTTTACTTAGGTATTCAAGAAGTCGAAGCTCATTTTGCCTGTTACAACGCAGGTGAATTTTATGCCTTACATCGAGACAATCCTCAAGGTAAAAATGGTCGTATTATTTCAACTGTTTACTATTTGCATGAAGCATGGCGAGCAGAATGGGACGGACAATTACGTTTACAAGACAAAAATAATCAATGGCATACCATTGTTCCGAAACCAAATCGTATTGCGATCTTTCAAAGTGACTTATTGCATGAAGTAATTGAGGCAAAAGAACAACGCCTATCAATTACAGCATGGTTACGTACTCAAACCATTTGAGTTCAATCAAAATTTATTTGATCAAGCCACACAAATAAATCAAGGAAATATTGATGAAGTTTAAACCAATATTTCCTCGCATTTTAATATTTTGACCTCGAAAATATTCAATAGCACTTATATTTTCGTACAGATTTTAAAAATTTGCTGCTTGTTCATCTACAAACTTAAATTTATATTCATGTTGAATACTCGCCATTGGCATTCGTATTTGCATGTTTTTATGATTTAATGTCGCCTCTTCAAAAATATATTGAAAGACGTTAGGCTGTGTCCAGGTAAATCCATTTCATCCATATGCAAAAACATGTTATCACCAGCTTTAAACTCTTCATCAAGCTGAGTCTGAATCATATTATGGAAATCTTTAAACTTACCTACTCTTTGTCCACTTTTAGTCACTTGACCTTGTGTTTCTTGTAAAATAACTTGAGTTACATCAGAACCTTTTAGTGCACCAACAAGCGTATTTGTCATTAAACTCACGCCTTCTAAACTCGGTATAGCCGTTGCAGTTTTAGCAATAACAGCAATGTCACTCACTGCTCTTTTCAAAGAAAACTCTTTTAAATTTGTACGCTTTAAAACCTGCTCTAGCCGACCATTGGTCATGGGCTTATATTCACGGTCATTAAAAGTTAAACGAACCTCATTTGGCTTAAATTTTATTCTTTCACTTGAGTGGTTACGCACCACAACAAAAAAGGGTAAGCCTTTTCCTTGTAAGCGTTGATATTGAACAGTATTTTCATTCGCACGTCGCACAATAACTTCAACCCGATTTGCTTCCTTGCCAACCGTATCTTTCAAAGTCACCGTATAACCTTGAGCAACTTGATTATTCATCATGGTTGCAAACTCAGGAACCTTCTCTGTTAAAATTTGATTAATATTTTCTGACTCCAATGACACCCCCGCATTGCCTCATAAACATCATTCGCCATCGTATGCCCACTACAAAGCAACAACCAGCCCATCCCTAAGCCATAAATATTCAGTTTCATTTTTTTGTTCATAAAAACCCCACTACAAAAATAAAAAATAAATAACACAAGGAAACAAAATACTACATCAATCATATTTTTTGTTTGTTTTTTAAACACAATCACTTGATATTTAGTAACAAATTAATTTTTATTTTTTAGAAAAAATTACTATTAAACTGATAATCGCTAAAATATTAAACACACTTAAAATACAGTTTCTGATTGACAAGGGGTTTAAATCACAGACATCAGCCTTATTATAATGAGCAGAACTAAAGAGGATTCGGACATGTCTGTAAATACAACAAATATCATCTCGCGCATTGGTGAAACGGATCAATTGTATTTGACAAACAATTCACCCGAACTTGCACTTGAACGTGGGGATTTACGCTTAGAGCTTGCAACAATAAGCCATTCTAAACAGGAACAAATCCACTTCCTGCAAGAAGCGATTGTGTTACTTGAAACAGCTCGAGTTGAATACGAAGAAATGCCAATGGCGTTGTATGTAAAACTTTCTTTGCATTTGGTAAAGGCCTATATGATCTTTTTCGAAATTACTAAAGAAACGCGTTATGCCTTAATTACACAGCAAATTTTAAAACCATTAACCGTGAATGAAGATGCAGATATTTATTTTTTCTTGGCTTATGCTGCTGTGAGTAAAAATGAAATAGCTATGACTCGTCATTGGATTGGTAAATATTTAAAAAATCCTGCACATGATCCTGCATTGTTGCAGTCACACTCAGCATTTCACTCTGTACGTGGTGCCGAATGGTTTCCAAAAGTGCTTCCAAGTTAATCAATATAGAAATGTGTAAAGTTTAAAAATAGAAATGGCTCAGAAATGAGCCATTTTTTGTTGCGCTTGGGGAAAGTTAAACAGGTTGGAGTTTATAAGCATCCATATGTAATTGCTGATTAAGCTCATCAACCCAAATCGCCCAATCATCATCTTGTACCAAATGACTAATTAATAATGCACGCTGACTTTTATTCCAAAAAGGTGCGTCATGTAATGAAACATTTGCAGGAAGTTGATGTGTACGAATGTACAATTCAATTGCTGCGGGACTGTTTGCTAAACCGAGTTGTGAAAACAGTAAATCCAAGGATGGTTTTTGTTGTGTGAGCATCCTACGCCCTCCTTATCAATTGTTCTGTATTTTCATATTATCCTAACTGATAAATTGATTAAAAAAAAGCCCAATTTTGATTGGACTTTTTTTGTATTTTTACCACTTATTTTCTTAAATTTTTAATACGTTCAGCTTTAATATCTTTATTTAATAACTCGTTTAAATTATCAATCACGATGGACCACTCATCATCTTTTTGCCAATGACTCGATAAAAATTGCTTTTGGTTTTCTGTCCAAAATGGCGCTAGATGCATCAAAGTACCTTCAGGCAATTGATGTTCCTCAATAAACTGATCAATTGCATCTGATTCAGATGATAAGCCCAATTGCTCAAATAATAATTCTAGAGTCGGTTGCTGATCAAACATATCAAGTATTCCTCTTTCTTTTCAAATTATTCATTGTGATCTTTAAAATATGAAGCTTTGCCTAATTTGTCTGCTCAGTTCGCTGTCTATTCTTGTAATTTTTTGTTGAATCCATTTTTAAAAAAGTGATTCGAAATAAAAAAGCACCCTAAAAGGGTGCTTTTTCTAACTCAATCTTTCAAAAGATTAAATTATTTAATCATGTCAGCAACTGCTGCACGTTCGCCTTCTAACTCATCTAGAGTGAAATTGATACGCTCACGGCTGAATTCATCAATTTCAAGACCTTGAACGATTTTGTATTCGCCATTTTCAGTTGTTACAGGGAAACCAAACATAACGCCTTCTGGAATACCATAAGAACCGTCAGAAGGAATACCCATTGTTACCCATTTGCCGTTTGTGCCAAGAGCCCAATCGCGCATATGGTCGATTGCAGCATTTGCAGCAGACGCAGCTGAAGACAAACCACGTGCTTCGATGATCGCAGCACCACGTTTACCAACAGTTGGAAGGAATACATCTTTGTTCCAAGCAGCATCGTTAATTTTGTCTTTTAAGCTTTCGCCGTTTACAGTTGCAAAACGGTAGTCAGCATACATTGTTGGAGAGTGGTTACCCCAAACTGTCATTGTTTCGATATCAGAAACTGCAACACCAGCTTTTTGAGCAAGTTGAGTCAACGCACGGTTGTGATCAAGACGTAACATTGCTGTAAAGTTTTTCGCTGGAAGATCTGGAGCAGATTTCATTGCAATGTAAGCATTTGTATTTGCAGGGTTACCTACAACAAGAACTTTAACATCACGGCTCGCAACTTCGTTGAGTGCTTGACCTTGACCAATGAAGATTTCGCCATTTACTTTAAGTAATTCAGCACGTTCCATACCAGGACCACGTGGACGTGAACCAACTAAAAGAGCGTAATCTGCATCTTTAAATGCAACTTTAGGATCATCAGTACCTACCATACCTTCCAATAATGGGAAAGCACAGTCGTCAAGTTCCATCATTACGCCTTTAAGCGCAGCTTGAGCTTTCTCAAATGGAACTTCTAATAATTGCAAAATAACAGGTTGGTCTTTACCAAGCATTTCACCGCTAGCAATACGGAATAATAGGCTGTAACCAATTTGACCTGCGGCGCCAGTAACGGCAACACGAACTGCTTGCTTCATCTAATTATCTCCAATTGAGGATATTCAATGCGATTAGATAGTTAGTCTATCCAATCCAATCATCTTAAACGTCCAAGATTGTACTCCAATCTTTTCGGTTATGCATTTAAAAGAAAATGATTTTCAACAAAAGTATAATAAAAAAATCAACAGTTAATTTATCATCGATAAACTCAATATGAGCCTTGAACGCTAAATGAGCTTGGACAATTTGAAACGACATGACTAGAGCATTGCTTAAACTGACCATTCACCTTATAACAAACCTGTACTTCTGTAAGTACAGGAGTTGAACGCAAATTTTGGCAATTAAAACGTATACCATTGACTGTTAAACCTGGATTTAAACGAATAAATTGAGCACGTAAAGCGTTGTGTTGTACTTGCTTATTTTCAGAACCCGTTAAATCAGCAGGAATCTTTAAACGATCTGCAAAATTAATCAATGTTCTAAAATACTGACTTGCATTAGAAGGAATACACCCCCCCACACTACGCCATAACTGAACACGTGCGCTTTCTTCAGGCATAACCCGTGCAACAACTTTAGCTTGTAATGGTGATAATGTTGCCGATGTATTGGTCGAACAATCTGCCTGAGTCGTTTCAGGCAACAAACCAGTAACAGTCAATGAATAACCTTCCAAGCATTTTCGTTGCTTCTTCTTGCTACTATCCATTGCACAGACCGCAGGTGTCATTTGCACCTGCATGACATATCCTTGAACAACAGGTGCAGCAACAACATTTCCAGCACTAAAACAAAAAAGACCTGTCATAGCATAAAGCCATGCATTAACCTTTTGCTTCAAAGACTTAAAAATGTTGTACTTCATTTTACGATTTCCAATATCTCAACTGTTGTCATCACATGATCAAAAATAATTTACTGAATGCTTCGCATTGGAATAGTCGGCATTCTACTTTCAATAATTTGTGGCCCTTGCCCAAGTAAAATGCCGTAATGCGTGGCATTAGTCATGACATTTTTTACATAGTCACGTGTTTCACTCAAAGGAATCGATTCAGTATATTGATCGGCAGATAAACTTTGATAATCGGGTTGCCATCTCTTGGCACGATTGGGTCCCGCATTATAACCTGCTGTTGCAAGTACGGGGTTACTACTCAGTTGATTTTGAATCATGGATAAATAAAACGTACCGTAGCGAATATTGGTATTGGTATCCGTCAATGCAGCAGGATTATAAGTTTCCCCCATTTGCTTCGCGACCAATTTAGCAGTGTTTGGCATAATTTGCATTAAACCGCCTGCTCCAACATGCGAACGTGCGGCACTCACAAAACGACTTTCTTGACGCATTAAACCATATGCCCAAGCAGGATCAATACCTACATTTCGACTATGGCTAACTACAGTTGCCTGATGTGGTGTTGCATAACGATAGGTATAGTTATGTTTTTTCTCGGTACGATCTGCTGCATAAATTGCACGATCATACCACCCCATATCACTTGCACGTTTCGCTGCCGCAAGTAATAAGCCATCATCATGTTTCAAATAAGCTTGACGAACTGCCCAGTTCCATTCACGTGTTGTATAGACCGCAGGTGCGTCAATATTTCGTAAAGCAAAAGCACGACGGAAATGAATATCTTGATTTAAACGTGTCTGATCACTCACAGAAGGTTGCTCTTGCGGTGCAGAAGCATTGTAACGTTGCCCAATTCGATCTTTTGCAAGCAAATTATGATAGTCCTCACCTGACATGGCAAGTCGTTTATAAATCTCTTCTGCCGCTTTTTTAGAGCCTTTATCGCCTCGCTGTTCAGATGCTCGAGCAAGCCAATACTGCCAACGATCTTCCTGCCGTTGTGTCATGCTCATACTATCAATAGCACGAATCACGCTCTCCCAAGAACCAAAACGAATGGCTTGACGTGCATAAACTTCTGCTTCTTCGGAGCTAAAAGGAACGCCATAACTTGCATCAAAGTTTTGTAAAACTTCACGGTTGAAATTATTTTTCATCACCGTTGTACCACCAATATAACCAACGGTTCTGTAAATATACTTTTGTACATCGGCAGGTATGCCCTGTACCAATCGTGGTACAGACTGCATTGCAGAAGTTAAATCTGTATCGGCAGCACGCCCGAGTGCAAATACTAAATACGCATAGTCTTGCACGTTATTTTTAGGCGCACTCCATAAGTAGTTCAATGGATTGGCTTGAATTTGATTAAACTGCGCCAAGGATAAAGTTACGCCTATACTCTGTGCTGTTGCAATTGCTTGCCCTGACTGCCCTGCACGTAACTGTGCATATAAACGTTGTTGGCGGTCTTGTTGTGTCATTAATGGACTAGTCAGCATTAAGCGCCCCAAGCCTATACAGGATTCGGGTTGTGAACTCGTATTGAGCCACACATCTTTAAACTCGGCATAGACCAATGAGTCGCCTGTTTTCGCACGGACTTGTGCAACGGCACAGCTTTCAGCCTGATCGGCATTGGTCACATAAGGTAATACAGGTTGGGCATTGACATAATCTGCTTGTTTTACTTTTTCTTCAACATAATCTGCAGAGAGCTTTTCTGCCATTGCCGATTGTGGATAACGCTGAGCGAAAGCGACAATGCTCGATGATGGTTGAAATGCCAAATTTGAATTCAATGACCAATATTCAGGATAATATCCGAGCGCATCATTTTGCATGGCATAACGATATTGCTCCAATGCTGAAGGGTTACTGGCATTACGTAAAGCATCATTAAATTGCTCTTCCGCTGCATGCGTAAGTTGAAATCCAGTACATGCCAATAAACCGAATGCATAAGACTTTAATTTTTTTTGATTGATTACTTCATTTAACATTGTTTTATTCACAACCATTCTTTCATTTTGCATGACTTGCCCATTATTCTAACTTGGCACGTATTTGTGCTTAGTTTAATTATTCTAATCCATTTCTACTGTTCTGTTATGTAACCTTATGATTCATATTTAATAATAGTCTTCATTTTTTATTCTTATTTTTCAATTTCAAAGCGATTTAGATAAAGCATAGGTCTTTGTGATGAAATGCTGTAAAATAATGCGCTTTTCGATGTTCACGAAAATATCACATCGAAACACCCGATTATTTTAAAGTTTAATTTTTCTGAAATTTAATTACAGTTATAGGATAAATACCTCCATGACGGTTGAAACCTTCATCCCTACCGCCCAAGCTGCCTCAGAAAACACTGTTATCCAGCCACAGCACATCCCACTCGATGGCTCAGTCAAAAAACTGTATATCGAAACTCAAGGGTGTCAGATGAATGAGTATGACAGTCATCGTATGGCAGATTTATTGGGTGATTCGCACGGTTATGTGCTGACCAAAGACCCTAAAGATGCCGATATTCTATTAATGAATACCTGTTCAATTCGTGAAAAAGCGCAAGAAAAAGTGTTTTCTGAATTGGGTCGCTGGCGCAAACTGAAAGAAAAAAATCCTGACCTGATCATAGGTGTTGGTGGTTGTGTTGCCTCACAAGAAGGTGACAACATTCAAAAACGTGCCAACTATGTCGACATGGTTTTTGGTCCTCAAACATTGCACCGTTTACCGCAAATGCTAGATCAACATTTTGATCAAGTTGAAAAGCCAAAGAAAGAAAAAATCAAATTAGTTGATATTTCATTCCCTGATATTGAAAAATTCGACTTCTTGCCTGAGCCTCGTGTTGAAGGCTATAAGGCCTTTGTTTCGATTATGGAAGGCTGTTCAAAATACTGCTCTTTCTGTGTTGTACCGTATACACGCGGTGAAGAAGTTTCTCGTCCACTCGATGATGTATTGGCAGAAATTGCGGTTTTGGCTGAAAAAGGCGTGCGTGAAATTTCATTGCTCGGTCAAAATGTCAATGGCTACCGCGGTGAAACCTTTGAAGGTGAAATTTGCACCTTCGCAGACCTCCTTCGCCTTGTTTCAGAAATTCCAGGTATTGGTCGTCTACGTTATACGACATCACATCCACTTGAATTTAATGATGAATTAATTCAATGCTACCGTGACTTACCACAAATGGTTTCACACCTTCATTTGCCTGTTCAAAGCGGTTCAAATGATGTATTACAAGCCATGAAACGTAATCACACGATTGATGTATATATCGAAAAAATTGCCAAACTACGTAAAGTCCGCCCAGATATGCATTTGTCTTCAGACTTTATTATTGGTTTCCCAGGTGAAACCGATGCGCACTTTGAAGAGACCTATCAGTTTATTCAAGATTTAGACTTTGACCATTCTTATAGCTTTATTTATTCAAAACGTCCAGGTACGCCTGCATCAGAGCTGCCTGACAGCACACCTGAAGATGTGAAAAAAGAGCGTTTGGCAAAAGTTCAACATTGGATCAAACAATCAAGTATTGCAAAAACAGATGCCATGCTCGGTACGGTTCAACGTGTCCTTATTGAAAATGTATCCAATA
The DNA here is from genome assembly GCF_048551395.1 of Acinetobacter sp. TY1. NCBI lineage: Bacteria > Pseudomonadati > Pseudomonadota > Gammaproteobacteria > Moraxellales > Moraxellaceae > Acinetobacter > Acinetobacter sp. TY1. The sequence goes on along the minus strand of NZ_JBLYZK010000021.1, from coordinate 41,821 downwards.
AAGATCCTAATCTTTTGGTTGGTACCGCAGATAATACACGTTTAGTTACTTTTGTCGGTGATGCCTCTTGGATTGGACGCTTTGCAGAAATTGAGATTACTGAAATTAAAACTTTAAATTTAGTTTACGGTGAACTCTTGAATCTTGAGCCTGACGTGACGTAATGTAAGAGCATAAACTTTTTTATAAAAAGGATATCTCTTGACGACAGCGATTCGACGTACGGTAGCTTTCCCGGGTATTTCACTTGACCGTTTACAAAGCATGCTCGGTGCTTATAACGGTCATTTGAAACAAATCGAACAACGTTTACAGGTCAATATTTCCAACCGTGGTGACAGCTTCTTTATTGATGGTGATTTAGAAGTTGTAGAACGTGCTGAAAACTTATTGCAACGCCTCTATGCAGAAGCCGAACTTTCACAGCCGATCAGTGCAGATACCATTCACTTAATGATTCAAGGCAGTCAAACTGAGCATGAATTGCAAGATGATCTTGTTGATGATGATGCACATTCAGGCTTAGATGACGTTTGGTTACAAACACGCAAAGGTCGGATTAATCCACGTGGTGCCAACCAAAAGCGCTACGTGCAACGTATTTTAAACAGTGATATTTCTTTCGGTGTTGGCCCTGCAGGTACGGGGAAAACCTATCTTGCAGTTGCAGCGGCAGTCGATATGCTTGAACGCAATGAAATTCAACGTATTCTTTTAGTCCGTCCTGCGGTTGAAGCTGGTGAAAAACTTGGTTTCTTACCCGGCGATTTAACTCAAAAGATTGATCCCTATTTACGCCCACTTTACGATGCCTTGTATGAAATGCTCGGTTTCGAGAAAGTGGCAAAACTGATTGAACGCCAAGTGATTGAAGTAGCTCCGCTCGCCTATATGCGTGGTCGTACCCTCAATCATGCTTTTGTTATTTTAGATGAAGCACAAAACACAACACCTGAACAAATGAAGATGTTTCTGACGCGTTTAGGCTTTGGTTCTCGTGCAGTTATTACCGGTGACATTACCCAAGTCGATTTACCACGTGGGCAACAATCGGGCTTAGCACATGCACTACGTGTAATTGAAAAGATTAAAGAAATTCATGTTACTCACTTCCATTCTCGTGATGTTGTGCGTCATCAATTGGTACAAAAAATTGTTGAAGCCTATGAAGGATGGGATAGTGAACAATATCGTTTAAGTGCTGAAGCACGTGCTGAACGTAAAGCACGTCAAGACGCCTTAATCTCCGACAATGATGCTAAAGCAGATCAGCAGCATCAAGATTAAACTTAAGGATGCATTTTGAAACTTAGTCTATCGCTACAACAAGATTTTCAAGCCGCTGAATTGGTCTTAAAACGTGGTGGTATCAAGAAAGTTGTAGAAACGACATTACGTTTTATTGGCACACAAAGCGACTGTGAAATGGGCATTGCCTGTGTCGATAATGCGGAAAGCCACAAACTCAATTTGGAATATCGTCAAAAAGACAAACCGACCAATGTTCTGTCTTTTCCAAGCGATCTACCCGATGAAATGGCACAGATTTTAGACACATTCCCAATTGGTGATTTGGTCATTTGTATTCCTGTCGTTTTACAAGAAGCTATTGAACAGCAAAAAACACCCATTGAACATTTCACTCATATGCTCGTACATGGCACATTGCATTTGATGGGCTATGACCACGAAACCTCAGAAGAAGATGCTGAAGAAATGGAAGCATTAGAAATTGAGATTTTAAATAAACTTGGCTTTGAAAATCCGTACACTGTAAAAGAAAATTGATTTTTAATATCAAATTTATTCATCGCTTTTCCTGTGCTAAACACATGCCAGAGTACATAGGAAAGCGATGAAGTTTCAACTTTACGCTGTAATCATCTACATCAATGCTGAATCATGTCGATGCACATGTGTGTTAGCTTAGTAATGCGGTGGACGATCTGAATTTGGATCAAAACTCGCAATACCTTCTGACAAATCAGATGATTCAATCCGTTGATAAATTAATTGCATTTGTTTCTTTAAATCAGCAATTTCCGCATTTTGTTTTGCAACCTGATCATTCAGTTGATCAACTAAATCGTCCAAAAATGCAATTCGGACTTGCAAATCTTCTATGGGTGCGGAAAATGACGCCTGATTATCTACACTTTTATCTTTAGTCACTTTTAGTCCTCATTGGGGAATTTTCAGGAAACAGTATGGCCTATATTACGTTAAGGGATGTCCAACTTGCATTTGGTGGACCAGCCCTGCTCGACGGCGCGAGCTTCAATTTAGAACGCGGCGAACGAGTTTGTTTGATTGGTCGTAACGGTGAAGGTAAGTCTACTTTACTCAAACTCATTGAGGGAAGTTTATTGCCTGATCGTGGTGAAATTGCACTACAAAATGGCATCACCATTTCCATGCTTGCACAGGATGTCCCAATGGACTCGGGCAAGGTGGCTGACATCGTTGCCGATGGTGCAGGCGAAGCTGCAACTGTACTTAGAGCATACCATGAAGCGAGTGATGCTTGTGTACTTGGCGATATGGATGCTTGTGATCGTATGGGCGAGCTACAGCATAAGATGGATCAGCTTGATGGTTGGGCACTTGAAACCAAAGTCAATTCTATTTTAAGTAAAATGGGCTTAGACCCTGATGCCGATCTTGCCGATTTATCGGGAGGTCGTAAACGTCGTGTACTTCTTGCTCGTGCACTTTTGACGCAACCAGACGTATTACTGCTTGACGAACCAACCAACCATTTGGACGTTGAAAGTATCGAATGGTTAGAAAAATTCTTACTTGATCAAAACAATTTAACTTTACTTTTCATTTCGCATGACCGTTCATTTGTAGACAGCATTGCAACGCGTATTGTAGAGCTTGATCGTGGAACTTTACGAAGTTATGAAGGTAACTATTCACGTTACTTAGAACTCAAAGCTATGCAAATGGAAGCTGAAGAAAAGCAAAATGCTTTATTCGATAAAAAGCTTGCAGAAGAAGAAGTTTGGATTCGACAAGGCATTAAAGCACGTCGTACCCGTAATGAAGGTCGTGTACGTGATTTAAAAGCATTGCGTGAAGAATCTAAAGCGCGTCGTTCACAGCAAGGTAAAGTGAACATGGCAACCCAAGATGCCAATCGTTCAGGTAAAGTAGTCTTTGAAATTAATAACTTGAGTGTGACTTTTGGCGACAATGCACCGATTATCAAAGATTTCTCTGCATTGGTACTTCGTGGCGACCGTATTGGTTTGGTGGGTGACAATGGTGTGGGTAAAACAACCCTTATCAAAGCCATTCTAGGTGAGCAAGAACATACTGGTACAGTCAAAACAGGTACACAACTTGAAGTGGCGTATTTTGACCAATTGCGTAATGCACTTGATCTTGAAAAATCAGTAAAAGATAACGTCTCTGAAGGTTCAGATTTTGTTGATGTAAATGGTGGCCGTCGCCATATTTACAGTTATTTGCAAGATTTCTTGTTCTCACCTGAGCGTGCTCGTACACCTGTAAAAGCATTGTCGGGTGGTGAACGTAACCGTATTTTATTGGCTAAATTATTGCTTAAACCATCAAACTTAATTGTGATGGATGAACCGACCAATGACTTAGATATGGTGACTTTAGAGTTACTTGAAGAAATGTTGGGCGGTTATAAAGGTACATTACTCCTCATCTCACATGACCGTGCTTTCATGGACAATGTCGTAACATCGACTTGGGTCTTTGATGGTAAAGGCCATATTGACGAGTACATTGGTGGTTACCAAGACTATTTAGAACAGCGCCCTGACCAAACTACAGTTGATCAAAAATCTGCTGTAAAAAAAGCCATTGCTAAAGCTGAAGCTGCTACAACTCCTGTTGAAGCCCCTGCGAAAAAAGTAAAGTTGAGTTATAAAGATCAACGTGCTTTAGAACAACTTCCTGCTGAAATGGAAGCGCTTGAAAAAGAGCAAGCTAAAATTAATGCACAACTAGCCGATGGTTCTTTGTTTGTATCTGACAATGATAAAGCCATGAAGCTGTCTGCACGTTTGGCTGAAATTGATGAGCAATTGCTTGAAAAAATGGAACGCTGGGAAGAATTGGAAGAAATGACCAAAGGTTAATTTTTCGTTATTTAAACCCTGCTATTTGAATGGAAAATGCTTTCGAGCATTTTCCATTTTATGAATATAAAAATAGTCACAATACATTCAATATGAATAGCCTCAAAAATTAGAAAAAAAAAGATAAAAAATTTTCTTCGGGCATCTTTCACTGCATTTTTTAACATTTAATTTAACCAAAATAAAAAGTTAAATTTCAGCCAAGTTTCTAGTAATTTTATTGGCTCAACAGTGGGTATTGCTATTTGGTTTGTAATGTCTAAGGCTAGCTTTCTTCATATGTACTATACCAATTTAGAATATTTATTTTTAGTATCGAGTATTTTTATGACCACATCAAATTGTGTAATCTTTAAAGCTTCAGAATATACGTGTATTGCTTGTTTAGCTTCTTGATCGTTACCGTTTATGACATCAATCATCATACAATTGACGGTGCAATATTATGCATGATTGATTGGTTGCTTGATGGCTTTTTTCATTGAATATACTTTAATAAAACTGGCACACTGAAAAGAACAATCTGAATAAAAGTGCAACTATTATCAAGCATTACATTAAAATGAACTTAAAAAAACAACCACATTACTATAGTCCTCATATTTACCTGATTTTATTCGCAATCTGATAATATTTTTCTACATTGACTCCATGATACTTTCACACAAATATTAGAATATGTATTTATCGAATCCAGTTCGGATTTCGAAAAATGAAGAGCAAAGATCATGAAAAAATTAACATCTGGTTTATTAATTGCATTTACTACCGCTATTTTCGCAGGCTCTGCAATGGCTTCAACTCCAACACAACATGCCACTGAAAAAACATCGAGTGTACAAATGACCAAACAGCATGAGTCAGCAATACACAAACACGAAGGTCACAAAAACATGAAACATACATCAGTTGCCGCAAAAAGTTCAGAGGAAAAAACCTTAGCTAAAAAATAATGTCTAGATATTTTGCTTTCACAATACGCTTCGCCACAGTTACTCCAGATTTCTGTGGCGGCGTTTTATTTTTATATTTAGTGCTTTAATATCTTATTTAATATCTAATTTTTCGGTCGGTTTGGTTAACCACAAAGACATTTTTCTCAGTAAATTATCAAAAAATGATTGTTGCAACAGCCAACACGTCAATATAGACAAGACCATGCAGATACCAATTTCAGCATAAATATTCAAATTGAGTTTCAGATAACGGGCAATCAGAATCACGACAAAACCATGCAACAAATATACAGGCAAAGTATTTTTCCCTAATTTGACCCAACGTGAGCCCAATGTTTTGCTTAGGGCAAAAATAGCAAACACTCCTAATGTAGATATCAACATATAAAAACTACGAATCAAAGTTCCATCTACGGCACTGACTTTCAATTGTGCATAGCTATAACTACCATATAGCCAAGAGGATTTAACCTGCGCAAAATATACTAGACTTGCAATCATCAATAAAATGATGAAACCCAGAATCCATACTTTATGAAACTGTTGGATTTTATGAATAAGCGTCTTTCCATACATCACTCCGATCATAAAAAATGGGAAAAATGTGAAAATCCTTCCTACCGAATATTGGTAGTTGTTCCAAGGGCTTAATCCAACCAATAAGCATAAAATAATCGATATCGGTACAGCAAAATGTTTAAGCTTCATTAAAAAATGTGCCAAAACCGTCCATACAATCATGCCTTGCAAATACCATAAAACCCAATATGGTCGTTCAAAAATATGCCAATTAAGCTGAAATTTACCTGACCAAAGTGCATCGAATAATGGAAAAAGCAGTTGAAATGGAATATATAAGGCTATAAAAAAAATGATATTTTTAAACCATTTATTATCTTTATAAAATAAACCTGAAATAAAAATAAACGCTGGCATATGAACAAAATAAATCGTGCCCAATAAGACATGATCAATCGGATTGCCCCACCCAATCATACATTCTAAAAAATGCCCAAAGACCACTAAAAAGATCAGAACGGCTTTAGTTGTATCTAAATAGTGATCTCTCATACGTTGGCTTCTATTCAATATTTGGATATTACAGCGTTGTTTATGAAATTATAAGCGGAATAAATCATTCATCACACATCTAAAACCGCCTGAAAAATATCACTTAAAAAAATACAACACGTAGTATTTTCAGCTTTAAAAAAGGATCATGCTACACTCAACATGTTTTCCCCTATTTAATCATTTTGATGCAATGAGTAAAAAGCACAACTACCAACCTGGGCAATTTTATTGGGCGTTCCTTCATCCTCGCTATTGGGGTATTTGGGTGGCGATTTTATGTTTGATGATGCTTGCAATATTACCTTGGGCAATTCAGCATCGTTTAGCAAAAGCATTGGGCAGTTTTGCCTATGACAGACTAAAATCACGTCGTAAAACTACCATTCGAAATTTGGAAGTATGTTTTCCCGAATGGCCACCTGAAGAAGTGCAAAAAAATGCACGTCTCGTTTTTATCGATATGATGATCGGGATTTTTGAAACCTTAAATGCGTGGTACTCGCCTAAATGGTTTAAAAATCGAGTCACTGTTGAAGGTTTAGAGCATCTGCATAAAGCACAGGTCGAAGGTAAAGGTGTGCTACTTTTAGGTACACATAGTACTTTGCTCGATGCAGGTGGTTATCTATGTACTCAATTTTTTGAGCTTGATGTGGTATATCGCCCACAAAACAATCCATTATTAGACATGCTGATTTACCGTTGCCGTAGCACAATTTATAAAAATCAAATTGACCATGACAATATGCGTGGTTTAATTCGTAATCTTAAAGATGGTAATGCTATTTGGTATAGCCCTGATCAAGATTTTGGTCTAAAACAAGGGGTTATGGCACCTTTTTTTGGTACGCCTGCTGCAACTGTCACGGCGCATCGTCGTTTGTTAAAAATGTCTCAAGCTGTTGCCATTCCACTATATTTTTATCGTTATGGCGATATTAAAAATCCACAATACAAAGTCATCCTTGAGCCCATTGTTGAGCCTTTACCGAGTGAAGATGAGTTAGATGATGCAACTCGAGTCAATAAAATTATTGAAAATCAACTTCGCATTGCCCCAACCCAATATATGTGGTTTCACCGTCGTTTTAAAACACGACCTGACAGCTATGACAAAATTTATTAACAATCGATCCAATGAACAACCATCCAAGCCAACACCTGTAAAGGAAAAGCCATGAAAGTAATGCAACTTCTACCTGAATTGAACAGTGGCGGTGTGGAACGTGGAACACTTGAAATTGCTCGTGCGCTCATTGCCGATGGTCATGAATCTATTGTCGTTTCAAATGGTGGACGCTTAGTTCCTGCACTTGAACAAGAAGGAACAACGCATTTAACCCTACCTATTCATAAAAAAGCTCTTTCGAGCTTGTGGCAAATTCGTCCATTACGAAAACTGATTCTTCAATATCAACCTGATGTGGTGCATGTGCGCTCTCGTGTACCTGCATGGCTCACACATTTTGCATTAAAGGGCATTCCTGTTGAGAAGCGCCCACATCTCATTAGTACCGTACATGGTTTTTATTCGATTAATCGTTATAGTCAAATTATGACTCAAGCTGAAAAAGTCATTGCTGTTTCAGATAGTGTGGTCAAATACATTACCGATCATTATAAAAATTGCCCACCTGAAGATATTGTACGCATCTTTCGAGGCATTGACCCTCAAGCATTTCCACATGGCTATCAACCACCCGCACAATGGTTCCATCAGACTTTTATCGATTTTCCTCAATTGGAAAATAAATTTTTAATTTGCTTACCGGGACGAATTACACGTCTCAAAGGACACGAAACACTGATCGCATTGGTTGAAAAACTACATCAGCAATATCCACAACTTCATGCGGTTGTCGTCGGTGGTGCTGATCCTAAAAAAGCTGCATATTTAGATGGGCTTGAAAATACCATTCAAAGTAAAGGACTTCGAGATCAAATTACCTTTGTCGGTCATCGTTCAGATATTCGTGAATGGCTTGCGATGAGTGATCTAGTGTTATCACTTTCTAATCAAGCAGAAACCTTTGGCCGTACAGCACTCGAAGCTCTTTCTGTCGGTACACCTGTTGTGGGTTGGAAACGTGGTGGCGTTGCAGAAATTTTATCTCGTCTCTATCCGCAAGGTTTAATTGAGGTTGACGATCAAACCGCTCTATTTGAAGCAGTACAATTGCATATTGATAACCCTCAATACGTTGCTCCTGTTACCCAATTTAGCTTGAAAGATATGTGTGATCAGACCATTCAACTGTATAAACGTGTGGCTCAAGGTAACTGATTTCTATTTTTCGATACAAATTTTAATATCTATTCAAATATAAATTAGGTACGCTTTTAATTGCCGATGATGTTGGAAATATCATATGGCGTATTTCAAGTAAATAAGCACTAAAATATAATGAAAAGCGTGATTTAAAATGGTGATTCGTCACCATTTTTATGCCTACTTTTTGCTCATCTCTTCTTTTATGATCAGAGTATCTATATCAGAAAATCTATAAAGCAAAACCCGAGTTCTGCATCCTGCAAAACTCGGGTTCTATGAGGTTGTGCTTTCAAATCTTATTGTTATTTTACGATATCCATACCGTCATCATATCCATGATATCTACATTCAGCGTCATCTTCCATATGGGACTTTCCATTCCCGTCTCCCTTGCCGATGAATATAGATTAAGCTGATAGATGTCCTTACACTATCCGCTATGGACTGAAATCGATGTAAGCATATGCGTACAAAATTCAAAATTTTCACGTTATTTCTGTCTAACAATTTTTACAACAACCAATTCATTTATAATCTTTTGCAATTTCATCTGTGACCATTTTTTCTTCTTTTTCAGCCTTTTCAATACCTTCCTGAATTGCTTGCTGTGCTTCTTGTTCATCAGCATCGGTTTGTTCTAATTCTTCCTGAATTTTCTCAAATACTTTTCCTGTTTGTAAAATCACATGAATTGGAAAATGATCTGAACCAATAAAAGGTAATCGCTCCATTTTAACTAAAGCAAAATCATTACTGTGAAAAACATGATCGAGTGACCACCTTAAAAACCAATAATTGGCATGAAAAGTATTGACATATTTACGCCCAACTCGAGGATCAAGCAGACCACTAATACGCTGAAACAGTCGTGTTGTTCGCGACCAAGCAACATCATTTAAATCTCCCATAACAATACAGCTTTCATCACGGTCTTTGATTTGATCTCCCACAATAAGTAACTCAGCATCACGTAAAGTCGAATCTTTGGCTTCCGTTGGACTTGGTGGTTTTGGATGTAAGCAATATAAACTGACAGGCTGACCTGATGGCAAAATCACAGTACAGTGAATAGAGGGTATTTCATCACTGAGAATAAATTTCACATCGATATCTATTAGTTTTAATTTGCTGTACAAATGCATACCGTACAAATTATCTAAAGGTATAGGTACACGGTAAGGATAATCTGATTCAATGGTCGATAAGGCATTTTGCCAAATCTGATCAGTTTCAAGAGTTAAAACTAAATCAGGTTTGTGCTTTGTAATTTGTTCAATGAGTAAATGATATTGGGTATTAGGTGTTAAGACATTCGATACAATCATTGAAATTTGTCGATTTACATCTAATTGTTCAGGACGTACTTGAGCAACTTGCTTCTTCCAAACAAACGTATAAGGCAATACCATTTTCAATTGGTAAGCCAAAGCCGCTATAAGTCCCAGTAAAACTATTTCTCGGATTAAATCCCAAGGTGCTTGCCAAAAAATTAGAACAATCAAAGTAAAAAAACCGACTGCTAATATCTGTAAGCGTGGAAAATCTGCACCTCGAAACCACCACTCATCTCTCGGAATAAGTGACCAAAAACTCAGCCAAATGACAATACCTGCGAGAATTTCAATTCCGATCATTTGTTGTCATCCTCATATTCTCATTTTTTTATTGATTCATAAATTTATATCAATTTTCCATGTAACATAAACAAGATATATTGCACAATATAGTTGCTGTTTTCATTGTGTTGCGCTTGCAGTTAAGCGCACTTTTGATACACTCGAAACCCCTTTAATTTTTTTATTAACGCACCGAGGCACAATGACATGAAAGTAGGTCTGGTCGGTTGGCGCGGGATGGTTGGTTCTGTCCTGATGCAACGTATGGTTGAAGAAAATGATTTTGCTCACTTCGAGCCATTTTATTTTTCTACCAGTAATGCAGGTGGTGAAGCCCCTGCATTTGGTGGTAAATCTGCTCCAGCACTTATGGAAGCGACAGACATTACCAGTCTGAAGCAAATGGATGTCATTATTACCTGCCAAGGTGGCGATTATACTTCTGAGGTTTTTCCAAAGCTAAAAGCTGAAGGTTGGAATGGCTATTGGATTGATGCTGCATCTACCTTACGGATGGATGATGAAGCAATCATCGTGCTTGACCCAGTCAACATGAATGTCATTAAAGATGGTTTGGTGAATGGCACTAAAACATTTGTTGGCGGTAACTGTACAGTTTCGTTGATGTTGATGGGCCTTGGTGGTCTATTCCAAAATAATTTAGTGGAATGGGCAACCTCGATGACATATCAAGCTGCTTCAGGCGCAGGTGCGCAGAATATGCGTGAATTGATCAACGGTATGGGTTATTTGTATAACAACACCAAAGACCTTTTAGATGATCCTAAATCACCCATTTTAGATATCGATTCTAAAATTGCAGCACTGCAACGTGGCGAAGGTTTCCCTTCTGCAAACTTTGGCGTGCCTTTAGCAGGTTCACTCATTCCTTATATCGACAAACAGCTTGAAAGCGGTCAGTCGAAAGAAGAATGGAAAGGTCAAGTTGAAACCAACAAGATCTTAGCAACATCACAAATCATTCCAATTGATGGTCACTGTGTGCGTATTGGTGCAATGCGTTGTCATTCTCAAGCATTAACATTAAAGCTGAAGAAAGATGTACCATTGAACGAAATCGAAGATATATTACGCAATGCCAACCCGTGGGCGAAAGTTGTACCAAATACACGTGATGCGTCTATGACAGATTTAACACCTGTTGCAGTAACGGGTACTTTATCTGTTCCAGTTGGTCGTTTACGTAAGTTGAACATGGGTAAAGAATATCTGGGTGCATTCACTGTAGGTGACCAACTTCTTTGGGGTGCAGCAGAGCCACTTCGTCGTATGCTTCGTATCTTAATTGACTATAAAAATGCTTAAATCTTTTTGTATCTGATACGAAACGAAAAGCCGATCACATTAGATCGGCTTTTTTTATGTAACTAGATGGTAAATATTTTACATTTCCATAACAGCTAGGTATTGTATACTTTTGCTGATCCGAACTTCATCTGAGCAATGGATAGAGATGACTGTATATAACAAATTAAAAATCGCCATTTTAGCCATTATTTCATCGCAGACTTTTGCGATTACCATTGATCCCATTCAGGTTCAATCGGGTTCTGGGGATTTATTGTATGCGGAAATGAAATTCCGTCATTCTGACCCAAATGCGCGTATTGAAGTTGGGCTTGCTGAAGCAAATGACCTGATGACTATTGGCGTTGCACACCAACCGCCTGGACATTTAAACTTTTTCACTAGACGTACCGGTGATGGCAGTGGTGTCATTGTAATTACCTCATCACGTCCTGTGGTCGACTCTGAACTGAATATTTTGCTTAAAATTAAAGAAGGCTCAGCAACCCATATTCAACAGGTTAAAACAGCACTAAAGCGTAGTCGTCCTGTAGCAGAACCTATTTCCTCAGGAACTGAAAAAGCACTGATTCCTCAGATAATTGTCAGCGAAAAAGATATTCAATTGAATTTACCAAGTAGCTCACAATATCAGGCACTCAATACTGCATCTACATCTGTTTCAACATCTGTACAAAGTAATACTTCTGCTCAATTAAGTACGCCTGTTGCCATTAGTATTACGCCGTCACACATTACGCCATTGGTCACTCAAAAATCTGCGCCTCCTTTAATGAATTCAACAGCTGTTATAAATTCTGAAAAATCAAATGCAACTGTGTTTAATCCTCAAGTGACACCAACAATAATATCAACACCTCAAGCTACAGTTCAGCCTGAAACAAAAGTGGCTGTTGAACAAGTCTTACCTACTCCTGAGCAAAATCAAGCGACTCAAAAGAAAAATCCTCAGGTAGAAGAAAAAGCAAAAACTACAACGACCAATAAGCAATCAAGTCAGCAAACAGCATCAAATAAGACCAATACTGCAGACAAGCATATTGTTCAAGCCAATGAGTCATTATGGAGAATCGCATCTCGTATTGCATCACAAAGCAATCAAAGCGTGCCTGAGGTGATGCGTCAGATCAAAGCCAATAATGAACATGCATTTATTCAAGGTGATATCAATCGTATTCGTCGTGGTGTTGCATTAAATCTATCAAATAGCGCCCAAACAGCGACAAAAAATACAAGCAAACAAAAAGCGATTATTCCACCAACAACACAGAAACAGTCGGGTAAAGCTAAATATCGTTTAGGACAAGATGAAATGAGCCTTGTTGCTGATAACAGCCTTGATGCTACACATGGGAAATCGAAAAAAGATCATCAGCAAAATCAAACAAATGCGGAATTGTCTACAAAAGTTATGACATCCCGAGAAAAAACGGTTAAATTACAGAAGAATGTATCTGAGTTAGCACTAGCTTTACAGCAAAAAGATCAAAGAATTCAATTGCTGAATGCAAGGCTTGCGCAACTACAGCAACAATTGCAGCAACAGAATCGTAGTAAAAAGTCTGCACAGTAATTTATTAATATTTTAAATAGACTTACACATCTATTGTTTGGTTTTTTCTTGGCAGAAAATGCGATAAAAATGATGAATAGTGATGATGTTAGTTTCATGAATAAAGTTCATTGATCTCAATGAAGGGGTTAAAATATGTTGTATGTGATTCCTTTTGTAGTACTACTTTTAGTACTCATCGTGCTGAAAAAGCGCGAATCGGCAAATAAGGAACAAGCTGAAAAATCGAATAAAGCAAGTAGTAGAAAGTCGACCAAAAAAAATACTACACGCTCAACACAAACTCGGCAGACTCAATCCAAAGTCGTCGAAGATGCCGTTGTTATTCAAAAACAGACAACACCATTAAAAGCCGACTTCAAAAAAAATATTGAACGCTTAATTCAAGAAAAAAACTATTTTTCTGCTGAAGCAAAAATCAATCAAGCATTGAATCAAGATAACTCACAACATGAGTTGTATTTATATTTACTTGATGTTCATCAAGCACATAAAGATGATCTAGCTATTGATCAGTTGCTAAATCATATTCGCTCACTCGGCTTAGAAGATATTTCAGCACAAGCTAACGCTAAACAAAAAGCTTATGAAGAGCAAGTTAAAGAATCTTCATCAGATGGTATTGATTTTGATCTTCCAGCAAGTAAAGCTGAGCCAGTAACGCAAAATACACAATCTGCTGCTGCTTTTGATGCGTTAGTCAGTCCAAATACAACAACGGCATCACCAAGTAATAGTTTTGATCTATTACAGTCAGAGCTCGATACTGAAAAATCAGCATCTGTACAACAAACTTCCGTTCCAACGCTTGATTTTTCACAAGAGCTCAAAGAACCTCAAGTACAAGAAAATCAAGCAGAGATTAAACCTCTAGATTTTAATTTCAGCTTAAATTCAGATACCCCAAGTGTGACTGAAGCGCCTGTTGAACCTGTCGCAAAAGCAGTAACATCTGATATTCAACCTTTAGAATTTAGTTTTGATCTGGCACCAAAAACCGAAGAATCCCCTGTCATTGAAAAAGCGGCAACCGTTATTGATCCAACGGACAGTTCTCCTGAGTTTCAACTTGATTTGCCTGAGCCAATTACGCACGATGCTGTAAAGCCTGCTTCAACAGAAAATATAGCTCCGCAAATTGACAGTAGCCTAGATTTTAACTTTGACATTGCAAAAGAAGTTCCGCAAGAAGTATCAACAACAGAACCAAGCCTAAGCCTTGATTTTGAACCAAGTGTTACTGAGCCTGTATTATCCGAACCAACAGAAGAAATCGTTGCAACTATACCAGTTTTTGATACTCAAAGAGCTGAGCTTGTACCTGAATCAATTCCTACAGCACAAGCAAGTAATGATCCACTCGTACAATCATTCCCTGAGCTATTATCTATCGATGATGCTCAACTCAATTTGGATTTGGCAGAAAAGTATATTGAACTCGGTGTCTATGACTCAGCACGTCAATTATTGAATGGCACTCAAGATTACACCCCTGCACAACGTGAACAGTCAGAAAATTTACTGAGTCGCATAGCTTCTTAAAAAAAATCGATTTAAGATAAAGCAGTCATTTATGACTGCTTTTTTTATGCTGATGAAGAATATGAATAAAATTGCCTTAATCTATATGGGTGGAACTTTTGGTTGTATTGGTGAACCACTAAGCCCGATGCCTGAATCGACCTTTATTCCGCAGCTACAACAGCTATTGCCCACAAAATATCAAACTATAGTAAGCTGCTTTCAAGCCGCCTCGATTAAAGACAGTAGTGCTTGTACGGCTCAAGATTGGTTGCAACTGATTCAGCAGATTCAAACCTTACAACTGCAAAATTTCCAACACTTTATTATCATTCATGGTACAGACACACTCAGTTATGCATCAGCAGTCTTGGCACAGTTTTTACAACAGTCATGCCACGTTATTCTTACAGGAAGCCAATTCCCACTTTTAAATATTGAAGGAACAGCTCTTCGTTCAAAGACGGATGCCTTAGATAATCTCAATACATCACTTGAAGCAATAACTCAAATTAAAGCAGGTGTCTATCTTTCTTTCCATCAACAAGTTTTTTATGCACAAACAGCCTTTAAAGTGCATACAACCGACTTAAATGCCTTCAATGGCATAGCTATTCAGGAAGAGTACCAAGATTTCTCTAGTAAAGCTTTATTGCCTTTACACGTTGAAATGATGCATATCGAAAAAGCAAACATGCTCAATATCATCAATTGGATGATGTTACCAATTGAAAAAGATCAACTTAGCCAAAATTTAAAACAACTACTCAATCAAGTACCTGACTTCCTAATTATTCAAGCCTACGGTACAGGAAACCTAGCAGTAAATGATGAAATTATAAATTTATTTCAGCAATTACGTACACTCGGTTGTCAAACCATTCTCACTACACAAGTTCTACACGGCGGAATAGATCAACGCTATGCAATTAGCCAGTGGATTAAAGAAACAGGCATTTTATTGAGTAATTCACATACTCAAGCCGATCTTTATGCCAAAATTCTGAAAATTTATTTACAATACCCCACTTCGGAACAATGGCATGACCATTGGCAATGATCATCCTGAATAGAGGTTTTTATGCAACGCTTTGCAATTGGAATTGAGTTTTGTGGTATGCGGTTTAAAGGTTGGCAAACTCAACAGGCGGGCGTGCGTAGCATTCAAGAAACCTTAGAAAAAGTACTTAGTACCATTGCCGATGAACCAATCATTTTACATGGTGCGGGTCGTACCGATGCAGGCGTACATGCTACCAATATGGTCGCTCACTTTGATACCAATGCTATTCGCCCACTAAAGGGTTGGTTGATGGGAGCAAATAGCCAACTTCCTAAAGATATTTCGATTCAATGGATTAAAGAAATGGATATGGATTTTCATGCCCGTTTCAAAGCCAAATCTCGTCGTTATCGTTATGTGGTTTATCAGTCACCAAGTCGCCCTGCACTACTCTATAAGCAAGTGACCCATGCCTATTATCCGCTCGATGTTGATAAAATGATTGTAGCTGCGCAAAAGTTTGAAGGTACGCATAACTTTGAAAGTTTCCGTGCAGCAGCCTGTCAATCCAATCAACCTGTACGTCATGTCAGCCATTGTCGATTGATTCGTCATGGCAACTATCTAGTGTTAGATATTCAGGCAGATGGCTTCTTACATCACATGGTGCGTAATATCATGGGCTGTTTATTAGAAGTGGGGCAAGGTCTATATGATGTTGATCATATTGATGAAATTTTTGCAGCAGAAGATCGTAAAGCGGCAGGTATTACTGCTCCACCCGATGGTCTATATTTTATTCAAGCACATTATCCTGAGCAATTTGAACTACCTCAACAGCCTTTAGGACCACATTGGTTGAATATGCCTGAGTAACTTCAGTATATTTTAAATGCTTAATGGGAAAATTATTCCCAATGGTTTATTAAATCTACCGAATTGTTCATTCATTTATTTTTCTCAAACAATAGCCCAATAAAAAAGCTCCGAATATTACAATTCGAAGCTTTTTTGAGTATCACAATTAGAAATATTAACGCTGTTTACGCTTTCTATACTCCACAGGCGTTTCATTCGTCCACCGCTTAAATGCTCGGTAAAACGTACTCGGCTCAGAGAAACCAGTTAAATATACAATGCGTTCAACACTTTCACTCGTATTCGCTAAGAGTTTTTTTGCAAGACGACAACGATAATCCGACAAAATCTGCTGAAAACTTGTGTTTGCCTCAGACAACTGAGTCCGTAAACGACGTGGCGTAATACTGAGCTGTGCAGCAACGGTTTCAAGTGTCGTCTCGCCACTTTCTAAAGTTGAACCAATCGCACGGCGCACTTCACCGACCAAATCATAACGTGCCAATTCTTGTAATTTCTCAATCGCAAGTTGTTCATGCAATTGCAGAAGTTCAGGTTCGGCTTGCCACAGCGGATAATCCAAAATGGAAGGATCGAAATACAAACGGGTTTCTTTCTGCCCTAAACTCACGGGGCATTCATAGACTCGAAGATATTCTTCATCTGCTGCACCTTCAGTAAAGTTAAAATCGATATAGATCGGCTCAAAACGACCTTCAGTAATAAATTTAAAAAATCGAAGAATACCCGATAGCGCACATTCAGAAAAATGCCGATTAACAATATTTTCCGCCCAAGGTCGTACACCATTGGTTAGATAACAACGACCGTCTTCCTGTACGAGCGTAGCATGAAAAGCATCACTAATCAGACGCTGATAGGCAAGTGCCCTTTTTAGCCCTTCACCGAAGTTTTCACTTGAAATAAATAAGTGCTCAATCACCTGCCCTCTATACAAAGGCAGATGCTCACCAAGATATAAACCAATGTCTGGGTTTTTACTGACTTCTTCAGCGGCTACCCAAAATGCATATTGTGCATTTAAGGGCGTTCGTGCATTTTGGTCGACTTGATTCAGAGCGACACCCGCTTTTGTTAAAATTTCTTCTGTTGGCAATCCCGCACGTCGGATTGCTTGATAGCCTAATCGTAAAACAACCGAAGCATCCGTTAGCTGACTCACGCAGTCCCCTTCCTTGTATCTTATTCATTATACTTAAATCAGAGATTTTTAGATTACAGTCGATTGACCAAACTGACAACAGTTATTGGTATTTTTTTGTAGAAATTGTTTCATGATCAGTTCGATTAATTAGGATGCATCTGGCACCTGTAAACCTCCATTTGTCTTGTTTTTTTCAAAAAAATTGCCTATAATTTGCCCCTTTCCAATTTGATCATCAGGTAGGCTATGGCCAATAAAGAGGAACTTATCGAGTTCGAAGGCGTTGTCACCGAAACGCTTCCTAATACTATGTTCCGTGTACGTTTAGAAAACGGTCACGAAGTAATCGCCCACATTTCAGGTAAAATGCGTAAACATTATATTCGTATTTTAACTGGCGATAGTGTTAAAGTCGAAATGACACCATACGACTTAACAAAAGGTCGTATTACTTATCGTGCACGCTAAGTCTTAGCAAGCGAAAAGCCACTTTATTAGAGTGGCTTTTTTCATTTACGCCTAGCGCCTATTTAAGCGTTAGATTTTCTACGCCTGTATAAAATCAATTAAAGTATTAGTTGCGCAGTACATTGGTCTTACATCCCACAGTATTACACTCGCGAATGCGCTCTATTAACCACGCATTACGTTCTTGAGTTTGCTCTAAATTACAATTTACAAATACTCTACGTTCCTCGTTATCTGAACATTGCGCATCACGCTCTCGAATCCAAGCCAATTGAGATTTTTTTAAAATACTTTTTTGTGATGTATTTAATTTCCCTTGTAATAATTTATAGTTTTTATTCAGCTCTGCATCAGCACTCGCAAAAATCTTATTTGTACAGTAAATGTCATCATAAGCATTCCGTGCATTTTCGCAGTTATCGGCAAATGCCATGTTTGAACCCATCAACATGAATACACCGAGTAACATTGACTGACCTAGACGCTGAACGGGAGCGTTCATTTTTATTAATGTTTCCATCATTCATTCTCACTTTTTTTATTTGCTGTACTTTGATGTAACCCCGCTACATCAGGATCAATTTTTTAAAAATCACTGAATATAACCAATAATCAGAATTTTCATCACATTTATATTTTAAGCAGAGTTTATATTCTATTATGTTGTTTATTGTGTATTCACTTGCTCTAGAAAAAGGTGGTGGTGTATGAATTGGAAAATATCAATAGCCTCGCTATGTAGTATGGCTGTTTTAACGGCTTGCCAAACTTCTCAGCCTACAAATTACATGCAATTGGACAAATATCTCAACAGCTTCATTGGTCAAGATAGCCAAAAAATTCAACAGCAAATTGATTTTAAATCTCTAGGATATCAAGCAAACCCCACACCCCAACTGACAGACTCAACGCTGACTTATATTATTCTTCGTCCCGTGAACATTCCCATTACTGTCACTCCAACTGTCGGTGTTAATGCAGCAGGCGTTCCCGTAATTCGCAATGATCCTTCAAGCTCACCAACGTATGATATCAATTTCAACTGCAAAGTGATTTTCAATTTGAAGAACAATATCGCTCAGTCAATTGATTATTATGGTAAAGCATGTTGATTTAAGCATTCGAAATATCAAAATATCGCCATAAAAAAACACAGCCAAAGCTGTGTTTTTTTATTCAATTGAAGCTTTAGGTGAACTTAGTTCAATGCTGCAACAACTGCTTGACCCATTTCAATTGTACCGACTTTTTTCATCCCTTCTGACATGATATCGCCTGTACGTAAACCTTGATCTAAAACGCTACCTACTGCATCTTCAATCGCTTTTGCAGCAGCTTCTTCACGGAATGTGTAACGAAGCATCATGGCAACAGAAAGAATCGTTGCTAATGGATTGGCAATGTTTTGACCTGCGATGTCTGGTGCTGAACCATGACATGGCTCATACATCCCTTTACCATTTTCATCTAAAGATGCAGATGGCAACATACCAATTGAACCCGTTAACATTGCTGCCTCATCAGATAAAATATCACCGAACAAGTTACCTGTAACGATCACATCAAACTGTTTAGGCGCACGCACCAATTGCATTGCAGCATTATCAACATACATGTGTGAAAGATTGATTTCAGGATATTCTGCTTCTTTCATTGCCGTCACAGTTTGTTTCCAAAGCTCAGTCACTTCAAGGACATTGGCTTTGTCGACTGAACACACTTTACCACCACGTAAGTTCGCCATATCAAAGGCAACTTTTGCAATACGTTTGATTTCAGATTCTGAATAAACGTCAGTGTTAAAGCCCTGTTTTTCACCGTTTTCTAATTCACGGATACCACGAGGTTGACCAAAATAGATTCCACCTGTCAATTCACGAACAATCAGAATATCTAAACCTGCAACAATTTCAGGTTTTAAGCTTGATGCATCGGCAAGTTGTGGATACAGAATCGCAGGACGTAAGTTTGCAAATAAATTCAATTCACTACGAATTTTCAATAAACCACGTTCAGGACGAATTGAACGTTCAATAGCATCCCACTTTGGACCACCCACTGCACCCAATAAAATTGCATCGGCTTTTTTCGCCTGTTCTGCAGTTACTGCAGGATACGGTTCGCCATGTGCATCAATTGCCGCACCACCAAGTAAACCTTGTTCCCATGTCAATCCAAGGTTGAATTTATCATTTACAGTCGTTAAAACTTGTTCTGCTGCTTTAACAATTTCAGGGCCAATTCCATCGCCCGCTAAAATTAAAATTTGTTTTGACATGAGTGTTTCCATTTGAGGTTTCAGTATCAAATTTACTGAAGAAGTTTAAATTTTTTGTTCAATGTATTCACTCACTCCCGTCACCACATTATAAGGACGACAGAAACGGCGAATAACCCGAGTGTTTTGCAACAAATCTACGCACAATGGTGGTGGCGCAGACACATTCAATAAACTACCGCTATTTTGTTTACGGTCACGGTACATTTTGAATGTATATTTTTGATTGGCTTTAAACCGATGGATCACATGGAATACTTCAGCATGTTGCTGTGATATTGGGTAAAAGCGAATGACTAACTCATGTTGCTTCGCTGGAACGTACAAATAAAGTTGCTTGTTTAACTCTGTACTTTCCGTATATTTCACCCAGCCACGTTTTACAGCATCTGAATTAATTCGTTGTGTTTTTTCATTCACAACAATCAAATCATCCAAACGACCAAACTGACAGCTTTCAGCACCACTACAGTAAATCTGCACAGTATTCTGATTTACATCACTTTTACTGTCAGGGTGTCCTTTAACAGCGTCAAACATTTGACACGCACCTAGCACACTACTGCCAAATACCATCAAAAGACTATAAGCTAAATTTTTGGTCATTGTTTCTGCCCAACCTCACTCAATGAGTGCATACATTGATTTCTTATGCACGTCATGTTAGCAAGAGTTCGGCATTCAAGCCATGTAAAATTAACCTTTGATTTCAGTAAAGACCCAAGGACGTGATTGCTTGGTTTTCGCCTCATAGGCTTTAATGTCATCTGACACTTGTAAAGTTAAACCAATGTCATCAAAACCATTTAACAAACAATGCTTACGAAATGGGTCGACTTCAAATTTGAAGCTTTCGCCATTTGTAGTACGGACTTCTTGCGCTTCAAGATCAATTGTTAACTGATAACCTTCATTGGCATTACATTCTTTAATTAACTGATCGACAATTTCTTCAGACAAAATTACAGGCAACATGCCATTTTTAAAGCTGTTATTGAAGAAAATGTCTGCATAACTTGGCGCGATTACAGTACGAAACCCATATTCTTCCAATGCCCACGGCGCATGCTCACGGCTTGAACCACAACCGAAGTTTGCACGTGTAACAAGAATCGTCGCACCTTGATAACGCGGTTGATTCAATACGAAATCTGGGTTTTTAGGACGTTTTGAGTTGTCTTGCCCTAAAAAGCCTTCATCTAAATAACGTAATTCATCAAATAAATTTTCTCCAAAACCTGTACGTTTGATTGATTTCAAAAACTGTTTTGGAATGATCAAGTCTGTATCGACATTGGCACGGTCTAATGGTGCAACGATACCTTGTTCAACGGTATATTTTTTCATGGTCAATCTCGTTATTTAAATCTCAGAGAAGATGACATTTGTTTAATCATCTCATTCATTTTATCTTTCTCTGATACAGGATAATCAAAGTGGACGACTATAGCCTCTCTATTTTTTACGACAATATGATCATAAAAAATGTTACCCGAAGAAGTATATCCACTGATGGTATAACTGTTCTGCTTCTTTCTTTGATAAGTAATGGAATTCTCTTTAGAATACTCTGATTTTAAAGATGCTAAATATTGCTGATCTGAGTCATAGAATACGCCTGGCGCATGTGTTCCATACGCCCGAATATCTGCTTTACTACCTACCAATTTGAAAATTCGTCCATCGCCATTAATAGATTCTGGATATTGAGTTTTCAATGATGATGGGTAATCAACACAAAACTGAAAACGTGGATTACAATATGTACTCGCATTTACCCATGTAGAACAACTCAATAAAGCGATACACAAAAATCCTATTTTCATATTGAGTAGTCTATTCAAAAGATTCTCACATCAACAAAGTGACCTGCGATTGCTGCCGCAGCCGCCATTGCAGGACTCACCAAATGCGTACGACCACCATTCCCCTGACGGCCCTCAAAGTTACGGTTTGATGTCGATGCACAATGCTCACCCGGTTGTAATTTGTCAGCGTTCATTGCCAAACACATTGAACAACCTGGCTCACGCCATTCAAAACCTGCTTCGATTAAGATTTTGTCTAAACCTTCCGCTTCCGCTTGCGCTTTCACTAAACCAGAACCCGGAACCACCATCGCTTGTTTAATGGTAGATGCCACTTTTTTGCCTTGAGCAACTTCCGCAGCAGCACGGATATCTTCAATACGTGAGTTCGTACAAGAACCAATAAATACACGGTCTAATTGAATATCAGCCAATGCTTGACCTGCTTCTAAGCCCATATAGCTATAAGCACGCGTCCAATCATTGCGCTGTACGTCATCTTTGGCTTGTTCCAAAGTCGGAACCGCTTGAGTTACAGGAATCACCATCTCAGGCGAAGTTCCCCAAGATACTTGGGGTTCAATCTCTTCACCTTGTAATACTACAACGGTATCGAAATGTGCGCCTTCATCAGAAACCAAAGTATTCCAATATCCAACTGCGGCATCCCACTCTGTACCTGTTGGCGCATAAGGACGATCTTTCACATAGGCAATGGTTTTGTCATCGACAGCGACCATACCAACTCGTGCACCACCTTCAATTGCCATATTACATACGGTCATACGACCTTCAATTGACATATCACGGAATACTTGACCACCAAATTCAATCGCATGACCTGTACCGCCTGCCGTGCCAATTTTTCCGATAATTGCCAATACAACGTCTTTCGATGTCACGCCTTGACCTAACTTACCGTCAACACGAACCAACATATTCTTCATTTTCTTTTGAACTAAGCATTGAGTTGCCAATACATGTTCAACTTCTGATGTGCCAATACCGTGTGCCAAACAACCAAATGCACCATGTGTCGCAGTATGTGAATCGCCACATACAACCGTCATACCTGGTAAAGTTAAACCTTGTTCAGGGCCAACAACGTGTGCAATACCCTGACGAATATCATTAATTTTAAATTCAACAATATTAAAGGTTTCACAGTTGTCATCCAAAGTTTGTACTTGGATACGTGAAGTATCATCTTCAATACCCGCAATACCTTGTTCACGCTCTTTTTTAGAGGTTGGAACGTTGTGGTCTGGTGTTGCTACATTTGCACTTAAGCGCCACGGTTGACGATTGGCAAGTTGTAAACCTTCAAAAGCTTGTGGAGAAGTCACTTCATGCAATAAATGACGATCGATATAAAGTAATGCAGAGCCATCATCTCGTTGTTTTACTAGATGGTCATCCCATAATTTGTCATACAACGTCTTTGGAACTTGCGTTTTTGGTATTTGATTTTTTGCTTGTTGGTTTTCGCCTGCCATGTCGAAATGCTCCACTGGACTGGGTAAATTCTTTCATTAAACTGATTATAGCCTCGTTTTTACATAAATCTAATTTATCATTTTTATTAATTTAAAAACTTTTTGGAATTATTAAGTATCATAAATGAAGAGTTAAAAAAATGCATTTACAAAACCAATCACTATCAATCAAAAATTCTTTTTTACTTTATAGATGATAATGATTATTATTTAAATAAATCCAAATTAGATGATAATCCTTATGGCTCGTATTCAAAACTTTGTTCAAAACAATCAACGTATTTTCAAAAAAACATTAAGCTATTACATTATGCACATCACGGTAGCAATGCTCGTGGCATATATCATTACAGGTAATTTTTGGATGGCACTGACTTTAAGCCTAGTTGAACCCACAGTTCAAGCCGTTGCATTTTTCTTTCACGAAAAAGTATGGATTGCCAAAGATCGTAAAAATGCCATCAATCATTAATTTTTATGGATTATCAAATGGAAATCACATAAATAAAAATCGTCATCGCCTACCATTAGGGATGGCTTTTCAATATTGACTAAATAATCTTCAATAAAAAAACTTTTCAAGAATATACTTTAAAGTCCAATACCTTCATAAATAAAAATTATTTTTAATCACTACTTCCACAACTACTGCAACTGCTACACGGTGAAGATGAATCTGAATCACTTTGATGAGATTGATCAGAGTCTGTTGTTGAGGATGACGCTGTATTTGAAATATCTGAAAATGATGAAGTCGCCGATGAACAAGATGAAATCGTACTACGTCCTTGTGAATGAATGTGTTGAAACAATGTCGTAATAACTACCATATTAAATGTGATCCCTCTCTCCCAAGCCGAAACTTGATCCGCTAAAAATAAACGTGGTATATCTTTTGGTTGCTGCTGATCGAGTCGATACAATGAACAGCTCACCACCCACGTATTTAAAAGTTGTTGATTTTGGATGTTTTTCTGCATTCGATTGGGTGCTGTTTGATGTGGCTTATGTAACAACTCAAAACCAAGTATGTTCTGACACATTTGCATATAAAATTCAGGAAATTGTTCTAAAAGTAAATGCCACAATGCATCAACTGCATGTGAAGGCATTGCATAAGACTGATTTTTAATAATATGTAATGCCAAATAGTCTTTAAATGATTCTTCCACAAAAGGCTGATTGATCACATGGAACTGGGGATATTTTTGACGAAATGCAATCCAAATATTATCTGGCAAGTTAAATTGATCTAACTTTTGTATTTTTTTCATCCGCTTAAATCGCCATATCCCCCAAATTAAAAATGCAATAAACCAATACACCAGAATGAAGCTCAAATACGGAAAAAAATAACTGAGCAACAAGATAGGAATCGCACTCAGCATTGCGATTTTTACAAAATTTTGCCAATTTGTTCGATAGCCATAACGAAAAAATTGAGCATTCGAGTTGAACTGATATGAGGCTTTTTGTCTTTGCAAAGGTGAACTCATTTTTTATTTTTAGTGTTTTATTAAGTTAGCCTAAATCTCAAAATGACAGTTAAAAAAATTGTAAATATCTTCTGTACAGTCAATAAACCTGAATTTTTACTCACAAAATGTATGTTTTTTAAATTTTTACTTTGATTTATTCTAAAAAATTCTAAATAATAAAATTAGCATAAAAAATATTTATGGATGGTAGCAATGAACTTAGCAGCTTTCGAAGCATTTGTAAGAGTAATGGAAACTGGCTCCATTTCGATGGCAGCAGATCTTCTATTTATTACTCAACCCGCAGTGACAAAACGTATTCATAGCCTCGAAGATTATTTCGGAGTAAAGCTTTTTGAATCGGCAGGTCGTGGCGTACAAGCGACCCATGCCGCACACTCACTTTTGCCTAAAGTCAAAAATTGGCTCAATGAGCTCGGTGATATTCACCATACCCTAAGCCATGAACAAGGCGAAGTTCGGGGCAAATTAAAAATTGGAACGAGTCATCATATTGGTCTACATCATTTGCCTGCACATTTGAAAAAATATGTACAAAAATTTCCTGAAGTTAAACTTGATGTTCATTTTGTCGATTCAGAACAGGCACATGAACAAGTCCTTGCTGGTGATTTGGAGTTGGCATTTTTAACTTTACCGCCTCAAGGTGACGAGCGTTTAAAATATATTACTATTTGGGAAGATCCACTGATCTTTGTAGTTGCTCCGTTTCATCCCTTAGCACAAAAAAATAATTTAAAACTTGAAGATTTAATTGAATATCCAAGTTTATTGCCTGCAGCACAAACATATACGACACAAATCACCTTGACTGAGTTTGAACGCCAAGGCTTAAAACCAAAAATCACGATGAGCAACAATCCATTAGAGTCGATCAGAATGCTGGTTTCGATTGGATTAGGATGGTCTGTACTTCCGAAAACATTATTGAATCAAGATTTAAAACAACTCGATATTCCGCTAGAAATGAACCGTCAATTGGGCATGGTATGGCATCCTTCAAGAACTCAATCACGTGCCGTTCAAGAGCTCATTGAAATGATGAAATAATCTGTGACCTCGAGCAGTTCTATTGAATTGCTCGAATCATTTTTTAGCCACCATAAAATATTCCAACTCCAATCAATAGAATAATCAAAACAAATAGCGACCAAGCAAGTACAGGATTTGTACCACCTTTTTCCTGAGCTTCTTCAATCCCCCTCACGGATGTGGTTAATTTTTTATCTACAAAATTTTTATATAATCCATTCCCACTCAATCCCAACGTCACAGCTACAGCAATTGAAATTGCACGATCAGTAGAGTCAGATATTTCTACAAAATCGGCAAAAATGCCGTAAATAATCATGAACGCAATATAGATAAAGCCATACGCATACATTTTTCGATAGAATAACCAGATTGGGCCAATCAAAAAGGCAGCGATATTGAAGCCCCCTTTGGGTTTTAATGCTTCTAAATTTTGGAATTTTTCTTGATAATAACTTTGATATTTCTTACCGATAAAAGCAGCATACAATTCATCTTTTTTTGACTGATGCGTAACGGACTCAGATTCTGAAAATGGTGGCGGGATAACAGGCTTTTCTAAATCCATTCATTATTCCTCTTGTTATTTATTGTCATTAAATAAAAGCAGAACAACACTTAATGTTGTTCTGCTAATTTAAAATTTAATTTTTATTTCACTGAATCTTCATGCAATGCTTCATTCAATTGGTCAACTACAATTGCCCAAGCGCCATCGGATTTAATTTTTTCTGCTAAAAATTGACGTTGTCCATCCGTCCAAAATTCTGCATCAATAATTAAAGTATGCGCATCTAACTGATGACTTTCAATAAAATTTTGAATGGCTTGTTCGCTTGAATCTAAACCCAATTGTTCAAATAAATTAGTCATACGTGGACGTACTTGGTTCATTGTTATTGCTCTCATCTGTTTATAAATTTATTTATTCAACATATCATTTTTAAACCTAATGTGAAGTACAAAATATTAATTTTTATAAAATTTTACAAAAGTACTCGAAATTTTATTCTTGTTTTCAAATAAAAAAACAGAACGAATGTTCTGTTTTTCACTTCTTTTAATAATGATTTGAATAATATTTCATTGCAACCTGATTAAATAGACCAATCTTGAATATCCCAACCTTGCTCTTTTGCAAGTATTTCAAGACGATCATCAGGATTAACCGCAATGGCATGATCTGCATATTCCAATAGAAAACGGTCATTGATTGAATCTGAATATGCCCATGATTCTGTTACATCACGAGCTTCAAGCCATTGATCTAACCGCGTCAATTTTCCTTTTTGATAACACGGCACATTAATCACTTTCCCAGTGTACTTGCCATCTTTTATTTCAGCATTCGTGGCAATAATTTCAGTGATCCCAAATTCACGGAAAATTGGTGCAGTAATAAAATCTGAAGTTGCAGTAATTCCCACCAACTGATGCCCTGCATCTTTATGCGCTTGAATGGCTTTAAAACCTTCTGGACGCATTTGTGCACGAATGACTTTTTTCATAAACAATTGATGTAATTCTGTTAAATATTCATTGTCATGTTGAGTCAAAAACTCAAAAACAAATTCATTATAAGCAATTGGATCCAGTTGACCTGCTTTGTAATCCTCATAAAACTTGTCATTCATGGCACGATGTCGAACCGCATCCACCAAGCCTTCATTGACCAAGAACTCTCCCCAAGAATGGTCAGAGTCGGTATTAAGTAAGGTGTGGTCTAGATCAAATAACGCCAGTTTCATGAAAATACCTGTTTAATCTGAAAATAAAGAAAAATTTTGTAAATCTATTTCCGCATGACGCAAGAAATTCGTTAAGATCATAGCAATTTTACAACATTATTACTTTGGCTTTGTCGCGTTGGATAAAAATGTGAGTGTCCCCATATACAAAGTCAGAAATATTATTAATTTTTAGGTGCCAAATGATCGATTCAGAAGGTTTCCGACCGAATGTCGGGATCATTTTGGCAAACGATAGTGGACAAGTTTTATGGGCAAAACGCATTGGTCACAATGCATGGCAATTTCCTCAAGGTGGAATCCAATTTGGAGAAACACCTGAGCAAGCGCTGTATAGAGAACTGCGGGAAGAGATTGGTCTCTTACCTGAGCATGTCCAAATCATAGCCCAGACAGATGATTGGTTACACTATCGTTTGCCCCTTCGATACATTCGGTCTGATTCAGATCCGATTTGTATTGGACAAAAGCAAAAATGGTTTTTATTAAAACTCACAGCTTCAACGAAAAATATTCAGTTGAATTTGTCTGATCCGCCAGAGTTTGATCAATGGCAATGGGTAAGTTATTGGTATCCATTGGGTCAGGTGGTGAATTTTAAACGAGATGTTTATCGTAAAGCCATGATGGAGCTGTGTATGCATCTCCCAAAGCCTGAGTACGAAAACTCATCCAAAATGTGAATGATTTTTCAAAAAAGTGCTGTTATAACTACAGCACGATAATATTTTTATAAAATAATTGACTATTATTAAGGGAGTATACATTCATGTCTAACATGCAACTTGACACGTTAAGGCGTATTGTCCAAGAGATCAATTCGTCTGTCAGTTTGCATGAATCCCTTGAAATTATGGTCAATCAAGTATCTCAAGCCATGCATGTTGATGTATGTTCAATCTATTTACTCGATGAACGCAATCAACGCTATGTACTTATGGCAACCAAAGGGTTAAATCCAGAATCGGTTGGGAATGTTTCTCTTCAACTCGGTGAAGGGCTTGTAGGCTTAGTCGGTCAACGTGAAGAAATTGTCAACTTAGACAATGCATTCAAACATGAACGCTTTGCTTATTTTCCTGAAACGGGCGAAGAAGTCTATAACTCATTCCTTGGCGTACCTGTTATGTACCGTCGCAAAGTGATGGGTGTACTCGTCGTCCAAAATACTGAACCTCAAGACTTTAGCGAAGCTGCTGAATCATTCCTTGTCACCCTATGCGCACAGCTTTCAGGCGTTATTGCACATGCACATGCTGTGGGTAATATTGATGTTTTCCGTAAGCCAAGCAATTCATCTAACTATAAAACCTTTCAGGGATCATCGGGTGCGGGAGGTATTGCACTTGGTCGTGCCATCATTCTCTATCCACAAGCAGATTTATCAGCAGTACCTGATCGTGATGCCGATGACATCAGCGAAGAACTTGCTCTGCTCGATCAGGCGATTGAATCTGTTCGTGTCGAAATTCGTTCGCTCGATGACAAAATGCAAGACTCTCTCATGGCAGAAGAGCGTGCGCTTTTTAGCGTATTCTTGCGTATGCTCGATGAAAATAGCTTACCTGCGGAAATCAAAGAACTCGTCCGTGATGGGAGTTGGGCTCAAGGTGCAGTCAAAGATGTAATTGAACGTCATGTTGCCCTTTTTGCTCAAATGGAAGATGACTATTTACGTGAACGAGTTTCTGACTTAAAAGATCTGGGACGTCGTATCCTTGCTGCATTACAAGAAGGTGATACCAGCCACAAAGAAATCACCTCTGAAAGTATTCTCATTGGTGAAGAAATTAGTACTGCTGCATTGGTTGAACTTCCAGTCGATAAAATAGCAGCAATTGTTACTTCTGAAGGTGCCGCCAACTCACATATGGTGATTGTGGCACGTGCGCTTGGTATTCCAACCGTTGTTGGTGTAACTGAACTTCCGATCAATACGCTTGACGATGTTGAAATGATTGTCGATGCCTATCAAGGGCGAGTATTCATTAATCCACCTCGTCGTTTGCGCACACGTTACAAAGAAATTCAAAAAGAAGAAGAACAAATTGCCAAAGATTTAAAGCAGTACGAAACTAAAGATTCAATCACCCCTGATGGCGTTGAGGTCAAACTTTATGTCAACACAGGCTTGATGATTGATGTGGTACGTGGTGTACAACGTGGTGCAAAAGGCGTTGGGCTATATCGTTCTGAAATTCCATTTATGCTTCGTGATCGCTTTCCGGGTGAAGAAGAACAACGAGCAATTTACCGTCAACAGCTAAGCCACTTTGCCAACAAACCTGTGATTATGCGTACCCTCGATATTGGTGCGGATAAAGACTTACCTTATTTTGAAATTGAAGAAGAAAACTCAGCACTTGGATGGCGTGGTATTCGCTTTACACTT
This sequence comes from Acinetobacter sp. TY1, assembly GCF_048551395.1. Lineage (NCBI taxonomy): Bacteria > Pseudomonadati > Pseudomonadota > Gammaproteobacteria > Moraxellales > Moraxellaceae > Acinetobacter > Acinetobacter sp. TY1. The sequence continues at coordinate 11,615 of NZ_JBLYZK010000021.1, read as the reverse complement.
GATCATCCTGAGATTTTTTCTTCACAAATTCGTGCCATGCTCAAAGCCAGTATTGGTCTGAATAATTTACATATTTTGCTGCCAATGGTCACGAGCGTCAGTGAAGTTGAAGAAGCACTTTACTTACTTGAACGTGATTGGATGGCAGTTCAAGAAGAAGAACAGGTCAAAATCAATAAGCCTAAAATTGGCATTATGGTTGAAGTACCAAGTGTACTTTTACAAATTGGTGAATTTGCCGAATTGGTTGATTTTTTCTCTGTCGGTTCAAACGATTTAATTCAATATTTGTTGGCAGTTGACCGTAACAACTCTCGTGTTTCGAGTGTTTACTCGCACTTCCATCCTTCGGTATTACGTGCTTTAACTCGCTTAGTCGAAGAGTGTCATAAATATGATAAACCAATTAGTATCTGTGGTGAGATGGCGGGTGATCCCCTGTCTGCGATTTTACTGATGGCGATGGGCTTCAATACCCTATCAATGAGTTCGAGTAATATTCTACGAGTACGTAAAGCGATTTGTCATGTACCGATGAGCGATGCCCAAAAACTACTTGAAGAAGTGGTCAAAATGAATAATCCACTGATGGTGAAAAGTTGGATGGAATATTACTTCCGTCATCACGGTCTTGCAGATATGGTAAAATCAAATCGAATGATAAATATTTAATTTTTATATGGAAAATATAAATTTAAGCCAAACGATGATTAGAAAATAGCGTGTATAAAAAAGGGAGATAATCTTGCGAATATCTCCCTTTTTTATGTTTTGTATAACCTCGTTTTGTATTTTTCTTTCGATCTACAAACACTTGGCTTTTATTTACATCAAACATATGTTTTGCCACAAAGTTATGAATTACAACTTCGGGCATAGCTTTTTTCTTTGCCATTTTACTCACCATTTTTCAGTTCAAACATCATCAAGACGTTGAACATATAATGGGCTTTTTTGTAGAAAATACAAGTTAATTTCAAATGTAAAATGTCATCTATCAGACAGCTAAATCAATAATTCTTTATACAATAAACTCAATGCTAAAAAGCTCATCATCAATGCAAGACTTTTCAATAAAATTTTTTGCACTTTTATATTTTTGAGTACTTGTTTCAGACGAAATGAACAGAAAATATAAAGTCCACCGACTAATATTAAAGTCAGTATCGTTACAATCGTCAATAATATACTTTTATCCTTAATTGAAACTGAGCTAAAAATAGCAGGGACTAATGCTAAATAGAATGAAATTGTTTTTGGATTACTCAATGTAATCAACAATCCATCTCTATAAGCTGTGATTGCTTGGTCTGTATTGAATGCCAAGGGAACTTCTAGTAAATCCCCTTTAAAGCACCAAAATTGAAAAGATAAATACAATAAATAAAGACTAGAGAATATCACCAAATAAAAAGCAAAATCTGGACTCAATTGATTTAAATAACCCAATAAAAAAATAGAAACAGTTAAATACAGAATATCGCCTGTGATCAGCCCCGAAAGCATGACCACACCTGCTCGATATCCTTGCGACAGTGTCTTAAACATTAAGCCTGTCATACTAGGACCTGGAAGAATTGCAGCTAAAAATAAGGTCATGAAGTAAATTAGAAATTGATGAATATGTTCCATTTGTTACGATTTATCTAAAAATAATAGGACTATTTTTAGATAAATGAGCAGGTAAAACCGATCTATTTATTCCAAATTTTATTCAAAAAAGGGTATAAATAACCTATAAATTTCAGAAAACTGGAAAGTTTATGACTTTTTCAAAAATTGATAAGACCGATGCAAAAATATTAAAGCTACTACAATATGATTCTCGTATGAGTAATGCAGAACTTTCTGAAAAAATTGGTATGTCAGCATCACCTTGTTGGCGTCGAGTAAAACAACTCGAAAATACTCAAGTGATTAAAGGTTATGGTGTATTACTCGATCGGAAAAAAATTGGCTTAGGGGTGATGGTTTTTATTCGTGTTTCAATTGATAGCCATAGTGAAAAAGAAGCTAAAAAATTTGAAGAGGAAGTGAGCGCCTTAGAGCATGTTGTCGCTTGTTATAGTATTGGTGGAGATGCCGATTTTTTACTTCAAGTCGTATCGCCTGATTTAGATACCTATGCAGAATTTTCTATGTCTATTATTCGTCGTCTACCGGGGATTAAAGAAATGCAAAGTATGTTTGTCTTAAAAGAATTAAAGCCCTTTTTAGGTTATCCGATCAATCCTTAACTCATACAAATGAGCAATAAAAAAAGCTCAAACCAAAATTTGAGCTTCATTAATATTTTAAACAGCCAATGCCCGATCTAAAATACTTTCAACATCAACAACTTTGGCATCAATCATGCCCACCACTTGCCCATGAAATTCGCTATAACGCGTGGCAATAAAGGCATTGGCAACAAAATCAGGGGCATAACGTTTCAGCAAAACTGATTGCGCAAGAATAGTTAAACGACTAACTAAACTCCGTCCCATAAATTGTAAATCATCGGGAGATTGTTGGAAGAGCCTGAATAAATTTTGTAGTTCATTTTGCAAAGTTTGATCTGTACTTGCCGTTTGAGCCAAGTCTTGAAATAAAATGTCAATCGACTCACGATCTCGTGCAATTGCCCGAAGTACATCAAGACACATCACATTACCCGAACCTTCCCAAATGGTATTGACTGGTGCTTCTTTAAAAATCCGAGCCATGATGCCATTATCGACATAACCATTGCCACCAAAGACTTCCATCATTTCCCCTGTCAATTCAACAGCACGTTTGCAAATCCAAAACTTAGATGCAGGCGTCATGATGCGCTTCCATGCAAGCGACAAAGCATCATCACTTTCATAGCAATGTGCTAGGTGGAAACTGAGTTGCATAGCAGCTTCTGTTTCTAAAGCCAAATCGGTCAAAACTGCTTGCATCAAGGGCTGTTCTGCCAAATGTTTACCAAAGGCTTTACGCTGACGAGTATAAGCAAGACATTGCACCAATGCTTGACGCAGTATGGCACTTGAACCGACTGAACAAGTGAGCCGAGTATAATTCGCCATTTCAATAATGGTCGGAATGCCACGCCCTGCCTCACCAATCATGATGCCCCATGCTTCTTTAAATTCAACTTCCGAGCTTGAGTTACTGCGATTTCCAACTTTTTCTTTTAAGCGTTGAATGTGAATATTGTTCTTGGTGCCATCTTCTAACCAACGAGGTACAAAGAAACACGCCAAACCATCTTGTTCAGTTTTCGCCACCACCAAATGTGCATCGCACATCGGTGCAGAGAAAAACCATTTATGTCCTGTGAGTAAGTAGGGTTTGCCCCGACCTGACTCAGCGATAGGAATCGCCATCGTTTCATTGGCACGAACATCTGAACCGCCCTGCTTTTCAGTCATCCCCATGCCCATCCAAATCGATTTCTTTTCAGCAATAGGAATGTCACGTTCATCATATTCAGTCGATAATAGCTTTTTGCCTATTTTTGCCCACAACTCAGGCTCATTTTGAATCAGTGGAATACTACCTAAAGTCATAGAATTTGGGCATAAATTGCCACATTCAACTTGTCCACTGAGAAAAAATCGTGCTGCCCAATCGACCCATTTTGAGGTGGATTGTGAATGCTTAAATGGATAAGCATGGGTGTCAAATTGTCGATTTAATCCCATCCATTTATGCCATGCAGGATGAAATTCTAGAAAATCTATACGACGTCCTCGTGCATCGAAATTATATAAAATTGGTGTGTGTTTATTGGCTAAATCTGCATATTGGTAATATTCTGTTGAACCGACAATTTGTGCAAACCTAGTCAATACCTCCTGATCTTTACTTTCGTAACGTTGCAATATTTCTTGTAGAACCTGATCTGTTGCAAATAGATTATAGTTTTGCAGTTCATCAAATTGGTTACTGATTTGATGGGTCATCCATGCATTCATTTTTTGTATTTCCTATACACTTTTGTCTAGATTAAATTATGTATCTCACCAAAAATTTACCACATTTCACATATATAAAAATATCAATAATTTCAAAGCTAAATTTACATTCAAAAAAACAAAAACCGCCCGAGGGCGGTTTTTTTAAGATTTAAATCAATTACTTCACATCAAATCGGTCTGCGTTCATCACTTTTGTCCAAGCAGCAATAAAGTCTTTTACAAACTTTTCTTTATTGTCATCTTGTGCATACACTTCTGCATATGAGCGAAGAATTGAGTTAGAACCAAATACTAAATCCACACGTGTAGCTGTAAATTTAGTTTCACCTGAAGCACGGTCAACAATGTTGTATGAGTTCTTACCTGTTGGTTTCCAATTAAACTTCATGTCTGTTAAGTTCACGAAGAAATCATTGCTGAGTACGCCAACATTGTCAGTCAATACACCATGTTTCGAGTCACCATAATTTGCGCCTAGAACACGTAAACCGCCAATTAAAACCGTCATTTCAGGTGCTGTTAAACCAAGTAGTTGTGCACGGTCTAACAATAATTCCTCAGGTTGAATCACATAGTCTGTTTTAACAAAGTTACGGAAACCATCTGCTTTCGGTTCGAAATCTTCAAATGAGTAGACATCGGTTTGTTCTTGAGTTGCATCGCCACGACCCGCAATAAACGTGACATTGGCATTTACACCTACCGCTTTTGCTGCTTGCTCAACTGCCGCTGAACCACCTAAAACAATCAAATCTGCAATGCTGACTTTTTTCGCAAGACCTGTTTGAATTTCTTCAAGTTTCGTAATTACTTTGGCTAAACGAACAGGTTCGTTACCTTCCCAATCTTTTTGTGGTGCAAGGCGAATACGTGCACCATTTGCACCACCACGGTAATCCGAACCACGGAAAGTCCGTGCGCTGTCCCATGCTGTTGCAATCAATTCAGCCGAAGTTAAACCGCTATTTAATAGTTTAGCCTTTAATTCAGCCACTTCAGCATCAGACAACGTGTAGTCTACTGTTGGAATTGGGTCTTGCCAGATCAAATCTTCACTCGGTACATCTGCACCCAAATAACGTGATTTTGGCCCCATGTCACGGTGCGTCAATTTAAACCATGCACGTGCAAAAACATCAGCCAATTTATCAGGATTATTGTAGAAATCTTCAGCAATTTTACGGTATTCAGGATCAACTTTCAGTGCCATATCGGCATCTGTCATCATTGGATTACGACGTACATTGGGGTTATGTGCATCAACAGGTTTATCTTCTTCCTTAATATTGATCGGTTCCCATTGTTTTGCACCCGCAGGACTCAATGTTTTTTCCCATTCATACGTAAATAGTAGGTATAAAAATTCATTGTCCCATTTAGTCGGATGCGTTGTCCAAGCGCCTTCTAAACCACTCACCATGGTATTGCCTGCATTACCGGTACCTTCAGAGTTATGCCAACCTAAACCTTGGAACTCTACATCTGCACTTTCAACATCTGCACCTAAGTTTTCTGCTTTACCATTACCGTGCGCTTTACCTACAGTATGACCACCAATGGTCAAAGCTACAGTTTCTTCGTCATCCATTCCCATACGGTCGAATGTTACACGCATATCTTGTGCGGTACGTAGTGGATCTTGTACACCATCCACACCTTCAGGATTGACATAAATTAAACCCATTTGCACTGCAGCAAGCGGATTTTCTAATGAAGAACGATCTTTATCATCTTTATAACGATTTTCTGTAGGAGCAAGCCATTGTCGTTCTTCCCCCCAATAAATATCTTTTTCAGGATGCCAAATATCTAAACGACCACCGCCGAAACCAAACGTTTTTAAACCTGCGTCTTCATACGCAACCGTTCCAGCCAAAACAATCAAATCCCCCCAAGAAATTTTATTACCATACTTACGTTTGATTGGCCAAAGTAGTCGACGACCTTTATCGGTATTAACATTATCAGGCCAACTGTTTAGTGGGGCGAAGCGTTGATTACCTGTATTTGCACCACCACGACCATCTTGCTTTCGATAAGAGCCGGCCAAATGCCAAGCAGTACGTACAAACATACCAATATAACTACCATAATCGGATGGCCACCAATCTTGACTGCTGTTAATAAGTTCACGAAGGTCTTGTTTAATTGCTTCTAAATCGAGTGAATTAAAGGCTTCTGCATAATTGAAATTTGGATCAAGTGGATTCGTTTTTGTATCGTGTTGAGAGAGGATATCGAGATTAAGGGCGTTGGGCCACCAATCTGTATTGTTGGTGCTGGCTACGTTAGTTTGTCCACCTTGTTGATGAAATGGGCAACCCGAAGCTGGCGTATTCTTATCCATATTTATTCTCCATATACAAGTCAAAAAAGATCAAAAAAATGTGTAGGATTACTGCTTTACTTTTATTAACATACCCTCTTTCTCTACAAAGCTACAGCAAAATTAACGAATAAAAACAATCGGATTATTCAATTTAAAATATTAAAAATAAATGACTTTTTATTTTTCATAAAGTTAAGTCACACCTGTATATCAATATATTTAATCCGGCACTTTATTTTAATTTATTGCTTATAGTGATCTACTTTTACGGAAAAACCGATACTCATCTTGAAGTATAAAAATGAGAAAATATGTACTTTTAATAATCAATATTTCCGTATGCTCAAATCTAAATTAAGTTTTTGTCGTAGAGAGAAAGCATGCGATATAATATTGATAGCATCACACAACAACACGATATTATTTTATTTGATGCTATTTGTGTGATTTGTAATGGTTGGGTGAAGTTCCTCATTCAGCATGATCAGCATAAAAAATTCAAATTGGCATCTGTACAATCGCCACTTGGTGAAGCCATTTTAAAACACTACGGTATGTCAACTGAACATTACTCAACCATGATGGATATTTGATGCCTCGTCCATTACGAGATTTTCTATATCTACGTATTACTCTCAATCGTTATCAATTATTTGGTACAACCGATCAATGCTTATTGCCTTCTGCTGAAAATAAACAACACTTTTTAGAGTCGGTGGTGCTTATCAATGGAGAAATCACTACGTAATATTTTATGGACAATTCACATTACTTTGGCTGTGTTATGGGTGTATCAAGGATTGATTCCCAAAGTTTTATACAAAGCACAAGATGAACAATACATTTGGTAGCAACAAGGCTTTGATGAGCTTATATCATTAATATTAATGCAATTTTCAGGCTATATCGAAATTATATTTGGAATGCTTTTTCTCGTTTTTAAACAAAGTAAGATACTGCATTTTTTGAATATACTTAGGATGCTCGGACTCAGCTTATTGATTGCAATCATTGACATGCGTTATTTTCAAAATGCTTTTAACCCCTTTGTAATGAATATGGCGATGGCTTCATTATCCATTATTGCATTCCAATTACTTCAAGCAAAAAACCCTAAACTCTAAAAAACAGAACTATTCACATACTTGCTCTCATTTTGTACGAAAATAAATATTTCCCTTAAATTTATAACGGTTAAATATTATCTTTAAAGCACAGGAATTTACGATCACTTTAAAGATATAAAATTTTCATTCGCCGCCCATTTTTGACTTTTGAATATCCCAACTACACTACCATTTTTCGCCCTTCCCTTAGGCAATAAAATGGATTTGCCATTTTTGAAAAATGAGTCATGGCTTGATGTAAATCATGTTCAGGTTGTTCTCTGCTTTCATCGGTCAACTGAAAAGTCCGATAATGAATCGCCAATGATCGCTTGGCTTGTAAATCTAAATGTGCTTGAAATGCATCTTGAGGATTCATATGCATATATTTCATCAAAGCACGAGGCTCATACGCACCAATGGGTAATAATGCAATGCGAGGTGTACCGAGTCGTTTTTGAATTTCTTTAAAATGTGCCGAATACCCTGTATCACCAGCGAAGAAACAATGCCCATGTGGTGATAACACTGAAAAACCACCCCAAAGTGCGATATTTTGATCACGTAAACCGCGTCCCGAACCATGCTGTGCAGGTGTATACACAATTTTAAGATTTTTAAATAATGCTGTTTGCCACCAATCCATTTCAATCACATGAAACTCTTCAGGCAAATAATTACGGTTACCTAAACCTGTATAAATAGGCATAGAGAACTTGTTATTCAACCAACGAAGCGAAGCCAAATCCATATGGTCATAATGGTTATGACTTAGTAAAACTGCATGAATTTCAGGTAATTGTTCTAAGGCGATTCCCGCAGGAATAACACGTTTTGGACCACGCCCTTGTTTGGGACTCACATATTCTGCCCAAACAGGATCGGTTAAAAAATTATAGCGACCAATTTGCAACAATACCGTGGCATGACTAACAAACCAAATTTGCCAATCATGATCTTCAGCATTTGGGCGATTTTGTGGCAAAGCCCGTTTAGATGCATAGAAATCTGTCGCTTCTTGTTTAGAGTTAACATTCCACGTTGAAGACTTTCGAGTACCAAGCCATTTCAATAAATTCCAACGATTCAACTCGTCAGGGCGGCGTAATTCATTTAAAAAACGCTCACCATTATGATGATTTGATGCGAGTACTTGAAATTTTGGTCTATACCAACTATGTGACAAACAGTTTTCTGTTTTCAACATATAGGTTAAAGATTTTCCTGTATGCACATCCAATTCTTGTGATTGTTGTACTTCACTCTTTTCCACAATGGATTCCACTTCAATATCTTTCGACATGATTACTTTAAACGCCTTTTCATTTTTCTTTGTCAAATGCCTATCATCTTAAAGATTACCATTTATTACATGTCATCGTATAATCTAACCATCAACTGTCGTTGTTCTAACACTTATTCAATCCTTTCAATTTTCAATTCGGAAGCAAAATTTAAGTGATTGAAATACAACCAAACAATTCATACATAATTTATTGTTTATACTGTACGAATAGATTTTTACAACTAACTTTTAGAACAAGAACATAGCAGACCTTTAACATAAATGCTTCACCTATCCTGCGGTATATACAAATTTGCATCATTCACGCAAACAATTGTAAAACTAACAAAAAATGCCTGATATATAGTTTTTTTGTCAGAATATGACATTTTTTAACGAATGACTTAGCAAGTTATTCGTTCAAATTGATTTCACCCCTACTTTCCTATCATATTAGCCAAATAGAGCATTCTTTTTATTTATTTTTTGTTTATTTTCACAATTGAGTGAACCATTTATGAAACCGGATTTCACACAGATTCTCAGTACAAATTCTGATGATCATCCAAAATTATTAAAAATATGGGAATCCGCTGTCAGAGCAACACATCAATTCCTAAGTGAACAGCATATTTTTCAAATCCGTGATCTGATTATTCAGCACCATTATTTTGATCACGTGCAACTCTATCATATAGAATTCGATGGAAAAATCGTTGGTTTTATGGGTCTAGCATATGAAAAAATTGAAATGCTTTTCGTTGAACCTAAATATTTCAAACAAGGTATTGGTTCAACCTTATTAGACCACGCTTTATCACTTGGTATGACGGAAGTTGATGTAAATGAGCAAAATTATGGCGCTTTAGCTTTTTATCAAACGCGATGTTTCCAACAAATTGCTCGTTCCGAGTTAGATGCTGAAGGTAATCCGTTTCCAATTTTACATTTAAAGCTAAAGTAAAGAGCACCCTCCTGATCTATCAAGGCAAAAATCAAATAATTATATTAATGAACATTTTTTATTTTACGATTTAATATTCACTAGAGTATAAATATTTTTAATGAGAGCCTAATGCTTATATTGGGCTCTTTATATTTCAATCCAACCTAATACTCAAATATCACCAATAAAGTGACTCAACTCGCTTCCTTCAAACCTTCTTAATTTAAGAAAAAAGTACACTACAAGGTATCTTTATCATAAATTTAATTGACCTAAGAACAACTTAAAATACAGTAATAACGATTTTTTATTTATCATCCATCGTTTAAATCTATCTTATTTTTTTATTCTGTTTTACAAGTTTAAAAATATAATACTTACGAGAAAAAGAGGATCCTAAGATCCTCTTCATTTATATATTCTTTTTAGTAATTAAAAGAAAAGCTGATTGTTTTTCAACAACTGATCTAGTGTGATATCAACATCTTTTAATGTTAAGAACTCAGTAGAATTATACTTCGTACCCGCAGCCCCATCACGATCGACAGACAATACCGTATCTTTACCACCTGTCGTATTATCAACCTGTTTAACCGAAATAAAGTTACCAATAGTCGCATTAGTGACACCTTTGTTTTCAGACAGCATTTGCATGATATTAATGGTGTCTTTACCACCTGTCGCATCATCAACACCAAAACCAACCCAAGTATCATGACCATTGTTCATATTCGCAGGATCTGACTCATGAACACTACCAGACAGAATTTTATAAATCACTGTATCTTGACCACCATTTGTTGTATCAAAATGATCATCAAACTCTGTGCTCGTATAGGTGCTATCTACATTTGCTGCTGGTGGTACAACAGTGATATTAAAGTCTTTCGAATAACCTGATGTCACCGCTACTCTATCTGGACCTTCATACGTTACTGCATAACTAATGGTATGTGCACCATCTGCTAAGTTTAGCTTAATATATGAACTATCACCCGCTATAACTGTGATTGGATTTGGATCATCAACACCATCAACTCTCAGATAATAGGTTGCCTTTGAACCGGCTTTAGGTTCAAGTTGCAATATCACCTCATTTGTCTGACTGATACCACCATTATCAACTATGGTATAGCTATTATTAGTGCCCTTCGCATCCACATAATCGAAAGCTTGGTTCAAGATCGGCAATGTGTTTTCAACATGATAAGCTAAATTCGCATTACCCGCATAATCTTGGTAACTACCCGCTGGTATATTCAAGGTATATGAACCTTTAAAGGAAGCAGGAATCTCCGCTGAGACTTTATTCCCATCCATCGTCCATTTCACACCTTCAATTGGCTTACCATTGATGTCCACAATATAAATACTGTCATTCGTCGTCGCACCAGGTGTTGTACCATAGAAGCGGACCGTATCGAGTTTGACACGCAGATCCACACCTGCAGCTTCACCAACGTTGAAATGCAACGAATTTTGTTCAAATTCAGCTTTGTAGTCACGGAAAGTACTTGCATCAATAATATTATTATCGTATTTCACAATAATAAGATCTTCAAGATTTGAAGGATCATCCGTATTTGCTCGAACATTCCCGACCTTATCTGTTTGTTCAACATAATAAGCGTCTAAAGCACCTTTATCAGCCCCCCCAATCACAACCTTATAATCCGAGTATGTCCAATTACCATTCACATCAACAACGGTTGAACCGATAGCTGAGCCAGTCAAATAGTTAAAGATCGTTAGGACTGCACCAGGTTCACCAGTACCCACAAAAACTGGAGCTAAATCATTCGATGCATATATTGGTTTATTGATACTTCCAAGATCCCAACGCATAACCTCTGACTCATCCTTTGGATCATTACTATGCGGAATCAGAATATTGCCTTCCAAACCACCAGTAACGTTATCTAAGATTTGAACCGTACCGGGTTTGTCGGAGAGTCAATATTCTGAGAGACTATCCCGATGAAAAAACCAAACTATACCCCCG